>USCK01000011.1 GCA_900553205.1 uncultured bacterium
GAAGAAAGGTGATATTATTCCTGCGAAAGATTTGCAAACCTTGAAGAACCGTTTTGACAGTATTGATAAACTTCGCTCTCAAGATGAATTTTCAAGTAAACAAGGTAAACTATCAGACCCTACTCTTTATAAGTTGTCAAAGCCTGAAAAAGAAACCTTGAAAAAGATAAATAATTCTATTAATAATATGTATTCAGAAACTAATAAAGAAATAAACTTTGTAACCTCTGATATTAGAAAACCTTTGGAAGAACATGCCCGTCAAGTAGGTTTGGCAAAAGGTTCTTTCTGGAATATGCAAACAGGTTCAGGTCTATATACAGAACAAGAAGTAAAAATCTTAGAAATGATGACGGATAATAAATATAGGCCAACAACAAATATTGAAAAAGCAGTTGATAAAATTAAGAATACTGAACATTCAGGTATTACAGGCTCTTCTGTATTCCATGACAGAATGGGTGGACATGCTCAATATGTAGCAGAAATTTCTCCGATTGATGATAAAGATGTCTTGTATTATGACAATTCTTGGGGCGCAAGAGAAAATGAAAATACTTGGGTAGATTCTAAAAATGTTCGCCATACAGATTATAGTGATGTTAGAGGCGGAGAAACAGGTTATATTACAAATGATAAATATAGAAATGGTAATTATGTAGAAGATTTGATGTATAAGCCTGGACACATCAGTGCAAAACATGTAGAAAACAAACAATTAAGAAAATTGACAGGTGAAGATTCTGATTATAAATTCCCAATACTGTTTGATGCTTTAGTTACAGGCAATGACGGAAAAATAAAAGATTTAGCAATTTCTATGCGACAAAATGTGTTCCAACCTGAAACAACTAATCTTGATAGATTAAAACTTCTTGCAGTAGATATGACACAAGATGAAATTAAAGCGAGCTTAGTAAGATTTAAAACAGCTGGCGCAGGATATGATAAAGCCCTCGATAATCTGGATAATCGTATAGAAACTACCAAGTTCCATAAGGGAATCGAAACAGAAGCCGATTACAATGCTCTAAAAGATGATGACCCTGTAAAAGTAACATTTGAAAAAGTTGCATTAAAAAAATCTTTCCCTGGAGCTGTAGATTGGAAAGATTTAGCTAAGGCAGAAACTGTTCAAGAGGTTCATAAATATAAACAAAACAGACATGATAAGGCTAGAGAATATTTTGATTATGCTTTCAGTAAAGACCCTATGGTGTTGTATTATTATGCAACAACACCAAAGGTAAATAAAACTGAAGAAATTCTTAATAAAGCCTTAGATAATCATAATATTAAATTAGATGAAGATAAAAAGATTGATATTATTCGTGGTGTTGCTTCATATTCAAAGGATGAAAAATCTCAATTTGACGGAAGTTTAAAAAATACAATCGGTTTTATGGTAAATAAAACTATGAAGCAGTTTGATAAAGTTGTACCGGATTCTGAAGATGCAAGACTTGCAAAACAAGAAATAAAAGAAAATTTAACGAATAGTCTTTCAGATGCTTTGTATATTAATGAATCAGATGTTAATAATCAATCTACAAAATTCAAGGCTATAACTAAATATATTGATAAAAAATACAATCCTGAAACAAACGAAGATTTCGTAAATGTTTATAGGAAACTTCAAGACATGACAACAGAAGAATTCAAAAAAGAAACTTCTGATGTTAAAGACGAAGACTTGGCTATAAAAGATTATTCAGGGTATGAAATGTTGAAACGATATAATGCCGCTGATTCAAAAGTTGGAACTTCTGTAAGAAATACTGTTTGGCAGCATGAGTTATTGAAAGATATAACATTATCTGAAACAACTCCTGCTTATAAGTATAATAAACTTTATAAAAAGAATGATGGCGCATTTTATAATAAAGGAAAAGCTTTTGATGATTTGTATATAGATTTAAGAGGCTCTTTGATGCGTCTTGATTATGAAAAGATGTTTAATAAGTATAAAGATGTCAACTTGAAGAAATATAATGCCATGCCTGCATATCCAAAGATGAATCCTATCGGAGAAAAGAATATGAAGGCTAAACAAGAAGTTATAGATGATATGGTATTGAATCTTACCTCTCAAATTAGAGATAAAAAAGATACTCTATATACTTATGGTTTACTTGGTGATTTAGTGACTCATATATCAAATCTTCCTGATGATAAAGTAGTTTCTAAAAAACAGGCTCAAAAAATCAGCCATCTGACAGAACAATTTATTGATGATAGTTTTGAAGATACTTCGATGGCAAAATCTGTAAATTCTGCTATTCAGGTACAGCAACTTCCTCAAATGAAAGGTATGACAGGTGCTGATTACAAGATTGCAGGAAAAGGTTTAGTTACGGAATATAATGCATTGATGCAATTAAACCCTCCTGAAACAATGCAAAAATCTATTACTCAAGATATTTTTGTTTTGAAAAATTCTTTAAAATCGTTGGTTCAAACTAATGTTGATTCAAAACATCAAAGTTTATTAGCAGAGGATTTGAATAATTGGGTTAGAGAAGAAATGAAACCTCATTTTACTAATTACAATATTTCTGACAAGGTGGAAAAACTCTCGAATAAAGTTGATTTATATGCAACTCCAAAGAAAAACTTTAAATTGACAAAATCAGTTTATTTGGATTCTTTGGCAGATGATACGATTGCTCTAATGCACACAAAAGTAGCATTGGACAGTGCTGATGAAGAAAATAGACCGGCTTTACAAAAAGGTTATGACAAACAGTTTGCAAAAATCAATGATGCAACCTTGAAATTTGTAAACGGTAATATTAATCCTGAACAACAATCAACTGTATATAAGATGTTGACAGGTTTTGTTGATGACTCTATAAAATCAACAAGTAATGTTTATAATGAAGATAAAGTTTTTGATGCTCATGAAAAATTCTTTGATGATTTCAAAAAATATAATGTATTAGCATATCCTCAAAATCTGTTAGATAGTTATTTGTTGATGAATGCAAAGGATAGTCCTGTACATTCAACAGATCCGATTGTAGCATCTCAAGTTAAGTCTGATATTGAAGGTAAAGAAACTTCGTTGGAATCTGCATTAGGAATTTCATCATTATTAGAAATGCAAGAATATTTAATGGACGCTATTGCATCTGGAAATGCTGAACAAGTTCAAGAAGAATTTAAAAATATATCTGTTCCTTTATCAGATCCTAAAACAGATACCCAATTAAATATGGATAATGATAAAGCGATTAGTTATATTTGTCAAAATTTAAGAACTGCAGAAGATGATTCAACAGCAGTCATGTTTATCAATAAGCTCGGACTCGCAGATAAGTACATAAAGGTTCAAAATGAAATAGTAGATTTTGATAAAGCTAAAAAAGATGTTAGAAAAACTGCAAATATTTTGGAGACAACAAGAAAACAAGCCGATATTGTAGATAAAGAAGTTGCTAAATTTGTTGATGATAAGTTTAATACTGATGATGATTTTGCAACAAGAATTGATAATGCAAAACTAAACATCATTAATAAAACAAAAAATCTAAATAGGCAAAAGGCTGTAAAAGTTTATTTAACGACTTTAGATAATGTAAAAGCTGTTATTGCTGCAAATCCTGATGCCCCAAGAAAGGCTATTTTAGGTCAAGCAATAACTCAAGCAAATGTTAGAGTTGGAGAAATGGCAAATGCTGATTTGCAGAAAATACAATCAAGCGTCAAATTTTTGGATTCTTTGTATAACTTGATTAACAAACTTGATATTCCTGAATATTCACCTGCTAATCAAGAACGTGACAAATTTAACGCAAAATATAAGGATTACGAAGCTTATAACAATGCGATATTGTCAAAACAAGCTGCCAAAAGTTCAGGTGCAATGTCTATAAGCACAGTTGAAGATTAATAAGGTTTACTTAATGGCTAATATATTGTATAATAAGCCCTGAGGTAAGCATGAGTTTTTGGAAGAAATTTGAAGAATTCAAAAAACAAGTAAATAATGTTGAGTCCAATATTTATTCCTCCAAAAAAGACTTTTTAGAGGTATATGAGAAGAATATTCAACTGGAAGCAGAAATAGAGGAAAGAACTCAAGAACTTCAAATTGCGAACCAACGATTATTGACTGTTCAGCATATATGGCAGATGATGAATTCTTCTGAGCCATTGACCAATGTTTTGGATTCTATTGTTAATAGTTTACAAGGTGAACTTGGGTATCTGTATAGTGCAATTATCCAAGTAAAACAAGATGATGAAGGCGAATATATACATATAATAGCTGATTCTTCTTGTGATTTTATGGAACGGTTAACGTCTATATTTTCAGAATCTGTATATGATAGAAGAATAAATTATATTCATACTAAAGAGCGAGATGAATGTATTGCAAATAATAAAATTTATCAAAGTTCTGCATTAGAAGAATGTCTTGCTAGTATGTTTCCTGAAATAGAGAGGTCAAAACGCCTAAAATTAATAAGACTTACTGGTTGGCGATCTTATATTGTTGTTCCTTTATCTCAGAATAATACCCATTTTGGTTCACTCGTTGTTTTTTCTTCTAGGTCAGAAGTGACTGATTCAGAGTTGACTTTTTTAGATTTGTTCTCAAAACAAATAGAGTTAGCGATTACTATTGCAGAATTGTTCCAAACCGTAAAAGAGCAAGCTATTACAGATAGTTTAACAGGTTTGAATAACAGACGTTATTTTGAAGAATTCTTACAAAAAGAAGTTTTGCGTGCTCAACGTCAAAATCAAAAGTTTACAATCGTAGGAATCGATTTAGACCATTTGAAACAAATAAATGATAAATATGGTCATTCCTTTGGTGATGTTGCTATCAGAACGGTTGCAGCAGCCTTAAAATCAAATGCCCGTTCTATTGATGTTGTTGCGAGAATGGGTGGCGAAGAATTCAATATTCTTCTCCCGGGGGTAGATTCTAACGGTGGAATGATAGCTGCCGAACGTATAAGAAAAGCTATTGAGTCCAGAAAGATTGACACTATAGGACATGTAACTGCCAGTATCGGGGTCGCAACATATCTTGAACATTCAGACAATGTTCAAGAACTATTAGAGCTTACGGATCAGGCTATGTATATTTCAAAGAAAAACGGTAGAAATAGAGTTACATTAGCTACTATGCATACTAAAGAATCATGGCAAGATATTGCAGTTGATACTTTTGTGGAATTGATATCAAAACACAGAATACCTCTAGATGAAAATATGTCCGAAAGATTAAATCAACGTTTACAAGAAATATCTTCAAGTAATGATTCTATCTATTCAATTTCTGATAAATTATCGGAAATCTATAATCCGAACCATAAAGACGGAGTTACAAAATCTAAAATGCTTGTTGCATCTCTTTTGGCAAAACGGTTTGATTTATCAAAAGAAGATACTGACAGACTAAAAATCGCTGTATTGCTTTATGATATCGGGAATTTAATGCTTCCTAAAGATGTATTACAAAAAAGAACTCCATTATCAGATGAAGAAAAGAATGTAATCAAACAACACCCTATTATTGCAGCAAAAGAAATATTAAAACCAATATCTGTAGTTCAAGATATTATTCCGATTATCGAAAATCATCATGAAAATTGGGACGGCTCAGGGTATCCTAACAAATTGTCAGGAGAAAATATCCCTCTTGAATCTCAAATGGTGTTAATTATTGATGCTTATTTTGCATTAATTCAGCCAAGACCATATCGTAAAGCTATGGCAAAAGATGCAGCTATTGAAATTATTAAAGAAGACATTGATAAGAAATGGAGTAAAAGACTTGCAGAAGAATTTATAGCCATAGTTAAAGATGAACAAGTCTAATTATTAGGTTTATGCTTCGTACATAATGTTGCTGGTTGAGAAGAAACCATAATTTGTATTGTATCCTATTGTCAAATTTAAATCTGGCATTGAGTTGAAACCTTTTTTTGCAACTTCTTGTAGCATATCTTTTGTGTATTGATTTGCGACATTTTTAAAATCATTTGGTATTAGGTTGTCTTTCTCTATTCCTTTTTCTATTAGTGATATTACATCTGTACCATCACTTGTGTAAAATCTTCCATTTTCTAATGTGCAATCGCTTAATTTTATACCAGTTAAATCTAGCAAGTTTTGATATGCTCGATATTTAGTAACAGCTTCACTATTTAAACTTCCTGAATTCTTAAAAGTATAATAAAAGAGTTCTTTTGCATTCTTGCCGGAATTTAATAATGTATTAATTTTATTCAGCGTGTCGCTGTCTTTAATCCCACTTACGGTTGCAGTGTAGTCATAAGGGTTAAAAGATATCAACAGGGTATCTTCTGAATCAAGCGTGATACCATGTTTGGTTAATAAATTATTCATTTGGTTGCTGATGATTTTTTGGTTAGAGTTCTTATTTTTTGTTTCTTCAGTTTCCCAGTCTTCTGCTTGCCAACCTATTCTAGGGTCAGCTGTGTTTGAGGTCTGATAAGTCCCGAACAATGTAGCTTTCAACTCGTTATCATACATCGCACGAGTCTTTTCATCAGCGTTTAACCTATCCATATAGGTCGTTGCATCTTTACCAAAATATTTTTTACCTAAATATGCGTAAACATCATGTACCGTTGCGCATTTTGAACGATTATCTGCTGCAACAACTGCAAGTTTTTCTTCAAAGTTACGAATTGCGATATTTTTATCACTAAATGGGTCTTCATTGTTGCTATGAAGTGTATCAGAATTCGCTTTATAGCGATCAACCATTTCTTGATATCTGTCGTGAGGTTTGGATACATTATAACGACTTTCGATATTGTAATAGTTATAATAGCCCATTTCGACCATCATTCATACCCCATATATTATAAATCGTAAAAATCCATGTGTTGAAGTAAATAATTTATATATACATGTTAGCGTATTTTCTTAATTTTTCAAGTAAGACTTTAGAATTATTTTTTATTCAATATCAAGAAACTTGTGTACTTGAGGTATTAAGCGAACATTTTTGTATTTTGCAATAAATTTGTTAAATGTATGTATCATAAATTTAGAATCAACAGATAATTCGTTGCCAATCATTTTAGGTTGCAAAATTAATTCTAAATCATAAGTTTTGCCTAAGTGTATGCAGTTCTCAATTTCTTCGTCTGTAATATTCTTATCAAAGATAATTTTAGCAAACATTTTTCTGTCATCACAATCAAACTGTTTATTTATAGCACAATCAATTTTGTAATTTTTAATTTTGTTGAAAAATTTGTTATGTAGTTCAAAAGAATTTGTTATTCCTGAACAACTAGGGAGTTTGATATCGGCTGCTATAACAGAGGTATAAGGCAATATCTTTTCAAGGTTTTCTGTAATTGTAGCGTTAGTTTCAAGATAAAATTTAGTTTTAACCTTAGGCATAAATTCTACTAGAAACTCATTCCAGATAAGAGGTTCGCCACCTGTTAATGAGATAAAATTAATTGTATCTATTTCAAACTTTTCGTTTATATATTCAACTAATTCATCAGGTGTGAACTCTAAAAAGCTGTCTTTATCATTGATATTGTCAGGCATAAATGAGGTATCACAGTAATGGCAATTCAAATTGCACGCACAAAATCTTATGAAAAGCTGTTTTGTACCAATATATAACCCTTCACCTTGAATAGATGCAAATATCTCTTTTATCTTAGCTTTATTATTGTTCATAGTTTATCTCTCTTATATCTCTATTGGCTGCTGCCTGTTTTAGTTTCTCGTATAAAATAACTTCTTCTTTTGATAGATTCTTAGGTATTTCTATTGATATAGTAATAATCATATCACCTTTTTGTCCGTCTTTTTCCAATCCTTGTTTAGCAAGTCTATATTTCTGACCATTCATAGTACCTGACATAAGCTTCATTGAAACATGCCCGTCTGTGGTTTTGACATTTATCTTGCAACCCAGCACTGCCTCATAAGGTTCTACAGGAACGGTTTGTAAAATGTTTAGCCCCTCATATTTGAAAGGTGAATTTTCAGTATCAATTTTGACAATCAAATACAAATCCCCGTTTTTGCCACCATTGAATCCTTGGTTTCCTTCTCCTGCAATTCTTATTTTTGCGCCTTGTTTTACATGCTCCGGGATTCTGACAGACAGTTTTTTATGTACGGAGATTTCACCTGTCCCATTACAATAACTGCAAATACTGCCGTTTGCAAACTTTCTGCCATGACATTTTGGACAAGGTTCTGTGTGTAAGATGTTAACGGTTCTTGTTGTTCCTTCTATGGATTCTAGCATGGTGATAGTTATATCAGAAGTAATATCTGAGCCGTTTATTTTTTTCTCTGAATACTTTGTTTGCTTTGTCTTTTCTTGAGATTTTGTGTTCTTTATAAAAGTTTCCCAAGCATCTTGAAACGCATTTTTTGAATTACTTTTTTTATTTGTTTGTTGTTTGTTACTTGTTTGCTTGCTCTTAGCTGCGCTTGAGGCCTTTGTTTGTTGAGTTTGTTTCGTAGAGGTTTGTTGTGAAGTCTGTTGATTTTGTTGTGTCCTTGTCTTATTTTCTTTTGATTTGGTATGCAGAATTCCTCTCAATATATCATATTTCGTTCTTTTATCGGAATCTGACAGAACTTCATAAGCCTCATTGATTTCTTTAAACCGTTTTACAACTTCGGGAGAATTACCTGCAACATCAGGGTGCCATTTTCGGGCAAGTTTTCTAAAGGCTGATTTTATTTCGGCTTCAGTCGCATCTGTGTCTATTTCCAGAATGTTGTAGTAATTTTTCTCCATTTTATAAATAATATTCTTTTAATGATACATTTCTATTAGTTGATTTAGTAATCTTGGTTACTATGGTCATCATCGTCATCTTTTAATGATGATAGGTCAGATGAATATAACCCGTCAAAATCTTCAGGTAACATATCATCATCTGGCCAAACAGTACCGTCATCAAATCTGCAAGCGTTTAAGTTATAGCTTGTTGATAAATCTGAATCGGTGAAATCTGTTTCCTGCAATATCGCTCCTGCCATATCAGCTTCGTTAAAATTACAATAACTGACAACTGCATAGCTAAAATCAGTACCGTTAAGTATAGAGCCATTAAAATTACATTCTTCCAAGTTTGAACGAGTAAAATCTGCAGATGACAAATCACAGTTCTCAAATTTTACATTGGTCAAATGAGCATCAGAGAATGTTGTTGAAGATAAATCTACATTATGAAAAACAGCATCAGCAACAGTTATGTTTGACAAGTCAACTTCTGTCAAATCAATACCGTTATTAATGTTTTCTTCAATATAGCTGTTGAATTCTTCAACATTTTCTACTAGCAGGGTTATTAATTCGTCTTTTGTTTTCATAAAAATAGCTCCTTTAGCTGATAATTTTTGTCTGTAAAGCAAGTAAAACTGCCTGTGTTCTATTTGTAACCTTCAATTTCTTGAATATTGTATTCATGTGAGTTTTTACAGTAACATCACGAACAAACAGTTTCTTTGCGATATCTTGGTTGCTGGCTCCTTTAGCAACCAATGAAAGAACTTCTTTTTCTCTTTCGGTTAGTGGTTCAATATCTCCTTCAGGTTTTATTGATATATCCAAAGAAGTATTTGTTTTTTCAGTCTGCCATTTAGAACGTCTTAAGATAGCTTCAATTCTAGCCAGCAAGTTTGGTAAAACAAACGGTTTAACGATGTAATCGTCAGCTCCGATTTTTAATCCTGAAACAATCTTATGTTCTTCACTGACAGCTGTTATCATTATAACAGGAATATATTTTGTGTTTTTATTTGTTCTGATAGCTTTTAATGTATCCCAGCCGTCCATATTAGGCATCATTACATCTAGTAAAATTAAATCTATTGAAGAATAATCTTTTGATAAAATCTTTAGAGCCTGAACTCCGTCTTCTGCAACCGTAACATTATACCCATACATCGGAAGTGCTTCTTCCAAATATTTTGGGTTATCATCTACTATTAAAATTCTTGCAAAATCTTCCATGTTATTCCTCAAACAATATTTTCTTTAAGAGCTTTAATTGCTGCTTGTAATCTGTCATCTACTTCTAATTTTTGAAGAATACTTGCAACATGGACTTTTGTCGTGTTTACGCTCACAAAAAGCTTTTTAGCGATTTCTATATTGCTGTATCCCTCAGTAATCAGCTTGAGAATTTGTGCTTCTCTCGATGTTAAATTATACAATAGTTTAGCATCTGAACAATCATTCATTTGTTGTGTATTTGTAGCAGCTTTAAGAACAATATTTGATATACTTGGGTCAAACCACGATGCACCGTCAAAAACTGAATTAACAACATTGATTAGTCTGTCAAGATTAATTTCTTTCGAGCAATAAGCGTTTGCACCTGCTTTCAAGCTGTTAAGTACATCTTTTTCATCACTGTGAGATGTAAGGATAACAATTTTTATATTCGGGTTAAGGTGTTTGATTTCTTTTGTCGCTTCAATCCCATCAATTTCAGGCAAGCCCAAATCCATAATTACTAAATCAATTTGATTCTCTTTTACTATGATATAAGCATCTTCTGCAGATTTAGCTTCAAATATCGTATTTACATAATCAACGCCTTCAAACGTTGTTTTTAGACCAAATCTTGTAAGCTCATGGTCTTCTACAATTAAAATGTTGTGTTTCATTTGCTACCTTGTTTGTTATGTATTTCTGTGAATTATTTAATTCAGATTCTTTTTTCTTTAATAAATTTTGATAATAATAGTATTTGTAATTCTTGTCATCAATATAATTTGCTATGGTCAGATATTTTTTAGCAAGAGTTAAATCTCCCTTTTCTAACATTATTCTTGCCAAATCTATCCAAGCATCTTGATACATTATATTGAGAGATATAGATTTTTTTAAGAAGTCTATATCGTTTTCTTCGTTACCTAACCCCAGTCTGTAATATGAGATATATGAATTCGGATATTCCTTGATGATATTTTTGTATATATCATTGCTTCGTTTAGCACCTGAAATCTTTGAATATGCAGATGCGCGTTTTTCTTCTGTAATTTGCTTGAGAAATTTAGAAGATGAGGCTTGATTATAGTATTTAATTGCGTTCTTCAAATCACCTTCTTTGGTTTTTAAATCACCCATAACAAGCAAACAATTCGGATTGTTCTTTGTTATCTTGTTTGCCTTTTGAGTGTATTCCAATGCTTTTGGATAATCTCCTTGCTCAAAAGAGCATCTTGCAAGCATAGAATATAATTTTGCGTTATCTTTTTTGTTTTTATTATTGATAGAGCTTTGGAATACTCTTGATGCTTTTACATAATTCTTTTCAGCAAAATAATACATTCCTAAATGGAAATTTTTATCAAAAGTCTTTTGAGAGATAAGATACATAATATATTCTTCGGACGAATTAATTTTATCCAAAAGCAGTGCTGTTGTAATATGTTGTGACTTTATCTCTTTAATAATTTTTTTAGAAATCTTGCCTTTTTTGTCGCCTGAAATAATTTTTGCGTCAAGAATCTTGTAGCTGATGTTTTCAGGATTCATTTTGATAGCGTTAGTAATATATTTTTTTGCATTGATAATATCATTTTGTTTAAAATACCCTAAAGCCATTAAGTAGTTGGCATAGTCATAATCGTTCAAGTAACGTTGATATTGCGATAGCTCTGTTGTCGATTCTTTTGCTTGGTCATTGTACATAATGTTTGATGACAATTCTGCGAGTATCAAAGTATCCTCTGTTGACATTGAAACTTTCGGATAGTAAAAGTTTTTTATATCATTTTGATTAATATTTGAGATATCGTTATCTTTAATATGACTAAAAGCCTTGTTTGACAAATCAAACAAACCGAACTCTGCAGTTTTGTTTGCCAATAGTAACAAATAGAAATCGTTAGATTTGTTTTTTTCTATTAGCTTATTAAAATCATCGTACGCAATTTTTATATTCAAGTTCTCAAACTTATTTATAGATTCAAAGAAGGCTTTTTTGAACTCATTGTTTGAGTTTGCTTGTTCTTGATTTTTTACAACATCAGTAGAAAACATTGGGTCTGAATATTGCTCTGCAAACACATTCCCTGAAAATAGTATTGAAAATAATATGGAATAGGTTATTTTATGCTTGAGCTGCATTTACAAGAGTCCCCATATAATAGAAATTAAATTTATCGACTAATTCAGAGTCACTTCCTGCATTGATTTTGTTGTATAAATCAAGCAAGGTATATTGAGATAAAAGTTCTTTATCTTCTTGTTTTAAGAATAAATGGTTTTCTGTTAAAAATACTTCTGTAATTTTATCAAGTTTGATAGACAAGAATTTATCAACAACATTTTTGTCAAAATGAGTTCCCGAATCCCCGATAAGAATGCTGATAACTTTTACTATCGGCATTTTATCACGATAGTGTCGCTTTGATGTAATTGCATCAAATACATCTGATACGGCAAGAATTCTGCCACCAAAAGGTATTTCTTCACCTTTTAGGTGTCTGTAATAACCTGTTCCATCATATTTCTCGTGGTGAGAACAAGCTATTTCGGTTATCAATTTAAACTCATCTGACATGTGAATCTTTTCAAGAATATTGTGCGTAATCTCAACATGTTGTTGGATATGCTGATATTCTTCCGGTGTAAGTTTTCCTTCTTTTTGCAATACGGAATCTCTAATCCCGATTTTTCCGATATCGTGCAAAGCTGCAGCTTTTTGTATAATTTCTATATCTTTTTCGCTCATATTAAACTCTTGAGCAATTAGTGTTGCATACATTCTAACTCTGGTTGAGTGACCGGATGTGATTTTGTCACGAGCATCGATAGAAGCTGCTAAAGTACTGATAAAACTGTCAAATACAATTTTTTGCTCTTTTAATAATTCGTTCTGACGCTCGAAAAGTGTTGCATTTTCAAGAGAAATACCTGCGCTTGAACCGATAGTTACCAAAAGGTCTTCATCTTCTTCCGTAAAACATCCGGTCATTTTGTTCAAAACTTGAAAGACACCTATAGTTTCTTGGTTTATGTTTTTGATAGGCATACATAAGATTGTTTTTGTCTTGTAACCTGTTTCTTTATCAATATTTTTGTTAAACCTGCTGTCAGAATAGGCATCTTTAATGTTAATTGTTTCACCTGTTTGAAAAGCGTGTCCTGCCAAACCTTGGTCAGCCTTAAATCTTAGCTCTGTACTGCCAAGTCCTAATGCAACTTTTGACCATAATTCGTCAGTTTCTTTATCGTACAAGAACACTGTGCATCTGTCGGCTTGGATAGCCTCTTTGGTTTCTTCTGCGATTGTTTGCATAAGTTTATCAATATTCTTTTCTGCAGCAACTGCCTGACCGATTTTTACGAGTGCTAAAAGAGGGTCTTTTTTTATGGCTGAAATATACATACTGCCGTTTGGAATACGATTCATGATTTCTGTAATTTCACGCAAGAAATTTTCGTTGTTATATTTTGTCGCATATCTTTTAGCGTTGTTGTAATGTAGCGAATAAATATTGTTATTTTCACTATAGTTGAGGTATCCGAGTAAAAACTCATACAAAATTTTATCAGAGTTGTCGTTAGAGGGTTCAAGGAAAATTTTTGCATCTTCAAAATTCATAAGTGCAGAATTGAAATCTCCGTTTATATAATTAACAAGCCCGAGTAAACAGTTAAATGCTGAAGGATAAATAGAATTATCTTCATGTTTAAGCGCTTTTTGTGGGTTATCAGCAATTTTGTTAAGTAAATTTGTTATATATAATTCTTTGTTCATATCGCCTCAAGAATAGTGTACATTTAAGTTAAATATATACTATTTTTAGCTTTTTTTCAAGAAATTATTTTCTTGATTTAATGTTGTTTTCAAACTGTTTCAGAACATCAGTGCCCACTAATTGCTCAAGTCTTGAACGGGCATCTGTAAAGTTGCCGCGAGCTTTTGCCAGTTGGTCCATAGATTCCCTGTAATAGGCATCCGTAATCAAAATAACTTCTCTTGTCGTGTCTTGCGCTTTTTCGTAGTTTTCAAGTCTGTGTTTTGCCATTTTTTCGGTCATTTCAAGTATTTCTTTGTTGGTCATGTAGTCAAAATAACAATCTACGACTTTTTGTTGTAGCTCATCAACCTTGCGAACCAATATAATCATGTCGGCATCGCCGACTTTAGTAAACTTGTAGTTCAGCGCTTTTGTATCTTGTGACATTATACCGAGAGTGTTACCACCAACCAAAGAGGCACATGCCAGTAACGGGTTTCCTGTTGTTGCTCCGAGTAGAGTTGACATGCTTGCGATACTTGTAAGAACTTTTTTTATTGCGTTGTTGTCAGGCTTATCTTTGTCAGGGTTTGCAAGTTTGTATAATGCGTATTTTATTGTATCGCTTTGAGTCGCAGCACCTTGCCATAAGATAGACAAATCTCCGAGCATATCTTTGTAGTCTATTTCTAAAGACTGAGAAATTTCTGATGAGATTCTTTTAATACTCAAATCTGCATAAGTCAGGTTTTCTATTTTATCTTGTCCTATTACTTTGACAGTTTCTTTTTGAATCTTTGTATCAACTTCAATCTTGTTTTCGATATCGTTTGTTGTTCCGACTCTATACGCAGGGTCTTTTACGCTGTTTAAGTCCTCGTATTCAATCCCTATTGCAGAAGATTGTATTATCAATGATACCAATATTAGTGAAACCAGTTTTCTCATTTTATATTCCCTTTCACTAATGTTGCATTGAAGTCATATTGATAAATAGAAAGTTTATCTACAGCAGTTTTTCCTGCCAGTCTTTGTAATGTAGAATGGTATTTTCTTGCAAGTTGTTCTTCTTTGTATTCTTGGATTTTTAAGTTGTCATATAATGACGAAGATATTGCAATATCAAGGATATCATCTGTTTCAAGTGCTTTTTCGTAGTTTCTGCTATACAACAACATTCTTGAACGAGTGTCTTTTATCGCATTCAAAGAGTTTTTGTAATTGTAGTATGTTGAAATCAAAGTGTCCTGCAGATTCTCTATCAAACCTGCAAGCTCAATCATTTCCGTATCTGTCAGAGGAACTTCTTGTGGTACATTCTTTTTGTTAATTAATTGTTGAGCTAAACGACCTGCTGAGAATCTACTAAAGTCGGTAAAAACGAAGCTCCCGAAACTACTGCAGACAAAGTCTTTGCCATAAGTGAGGAGTGTATTCTTCTTTGACTTTCAGGTGTCGCAAGTTTTTTTAGTGCAAACTCAATAACCTTGTTGTTTTCGACAGTACCTTTCCAAAGAATTTCGATATCAGCAATATCTTTTTCTTTTTGTAATGATATCAATTCGTCCAAAACTCGTTGATCAGTGACAAGCAGAGAACCTTTAATTGTCTTTTGTTGTTGAGGTAGTTTGTAAGTTTCTTTTGGCATCGCATCAAGTGTAATCTCCTCTATTGCATAAGAGGGTAGAGCCGTTGCTATTAATAATAATATTACAAACTTTTTCATAATAAATTTATAGCATGATGATGCTGAAAAATCCAAACGAGGGTATAGAAAATCCAAAAAACGATAACTCTTTAAAATAAAAATATAAATCTAATGGTCTATAAATATCAACCATACGGATGTTACCCACTCAAACCATAATCTATACAATAGACTGTGGAGAGAGGTAGATGAAGATAGATATCAAAAATGAAACTAAAAAAGTTTCAGATGTATCTGTGAAGGTTAATCGCAAAGATGCGTCTGAGGCTTATAAGCTCTGTGTGAAAGGTGATGCCTTAAGGCTGGCAAACCTTCACCAAGAGTCTGTTTCTAAGTATCTTCAATCTATTATGCTAAAGCGTGAGAACCCTGATTCCTATTATGGATTGGGTGTCTCATATAAATATCTCGGCAACTATGACAAGGCTATTGAATGTCTTTTGAAGAGTGCTGAACAAGATAGCCAAAAGTTTGATACATTTTATGAGTTGGGTATATGCCATTTGTTGAACGGTAAACCTGAAGGTGCGATAGAGTATTTGATAAGAGCAATTCTTTTGGACTCAGAGAACCCTGATGTCCAAATCCAATTAGCTTTGGCGCATGAACTTGTTGGTGAAGAAGATTTAGCGATGCTCATTTATAACAAACTTATCGAAACAAAACCCGGGTATTTGAAGGCATATAGTCATAAGGCTGCTTTGCTGATTTGCCAAGGCAAATATTTTGACGCAAGCAAAGTATTTTTTACGATTCTAAAAAAGAACCCGAATTATCACAAGGCATATCTCGGTATGGGAGTTTGCTTTGAGAACCTGCATAAACCTGTTGATGCAAAGAGATATTATAAGAAGTTTTTGGATAAAAAACCTAACTCAAAACATGCCGGATATGTTCAATCTAAGTTAAGCAATTTGCGCAAAAATAAAAATGTCAGTAATCCTATAGGGCTAAGGTTGAGTGATTAAATAAACTTGTGTAAGATTTATCACTTTTTTGTCTTTCTTTATCCTTTTTTAGATTTTGTTCACTTAAAATTTTTCTGTTATAATAATTCCATTAATAATGTTTAGGAGAAGTTATGAACGAATTATTGAAAAAGAGTGCTACAGAGCAAAGCTTGGCTCTAAAGAATAAAGAAGTTTCTGCCGTTGAATTGACAACAGCTGCAATAAACAAAGTTAAAGAAATTGATGAAAAACTCGGTGCGTTCAATTCTTTAACCGAAGAAACAGCTTTGGAAACTGCAAAAAAAGTTGATGAAAAAATAGCTAAAGGCGAAGAATTACCTCTAATGGCAGGTATTCCTTTGGCATTGAAGGATAATATGAACTTGATAGGTTCAAAAACAACTGCTTCAAGTAAAATTTTAGAAAATTTTGTATCGCCTTATAATGCCACAGTTACTCAAAAATTGTTGGATAACTTGGTACCTATTATCGGTAAAACAAACTTAGACGAGTTTGCAATGGGTTCTTCAAATGAAAACTCTGCGTTTAAAAAGGTTCATAACCCTTGGAATCTAGATAAAGTTCCCGGGGGTTCTTCAGGTGGGTCAGCAGCAGCCGTTGCCGCTTGTGAAACTACATTGGCATTGGGCTCAGATACAGGTGGAAGTATCCGTTTACCTGCAAGTTTCTGTGGTGTAGTTGGTATGAAACCTACTTATGGTAAAGTTTCAAGATATGGCTTGATAGCTTTTGCATCATCACTTGACCAAATCGGGCCTTTTTCAAGAACTGTAGAAGATTCAGCAAATCTTCTTGAAGTTATTTCAGGATATGATTCACATGATTCAACATCATTGAATTTGCCTGTAGAACATTATTCTCAATCTTTGAATAACGATATCAAGGGTATGAAGCTTGGTGTTGTAAAAGAACTTATGGGCGAAGGTGTTTCACCTTGTGTCGAAAAAGCTATTCAAAATGCTATTGAAACATATAAAAAATTGGGTGCAGAAATTGTTGAGATTTCTTTACCAAAAATCAAATATTCTATCGGTATTTATTATATTCTTGCAACTGCTGAATGTAGCTCAAACTTAGCTAGATTTGACGGCGTAAGATATGGCCACAGAACTGATAGTGCCGAAAACCTTCTTGAAATGTATTGCAAATCAAGAGCAGAAGGCTTTGGTGATGAAGTAAAACGTAGAATAATGCTTGGAACTTATGCTTTGAGTTCTGGTTATTATGATGCTTATTATAAAAAAGCTCAACAAATGCGTAGGTTGGTGACAGATGAGTTTGTAGAAGCGTTTAAGAATGTAGATGCTTTGATTGCTCCTACTTGTCCGAATACTGCATTTGATTTGGGTTCTCGTTCAGAAGATCCGTTGGCAATGTATTTGACAGATATTGCAACAATTTCTTCAAACTTGGCAGGTATTCCAGCGATGAGTGTTCCTGCAGGTTTTGATGCAGACGGTATGCCTATTGGTTTACAGATAATGGCTCCACAACTTGCAGAAGCAAAATTGTTCAATATTGCTTATAGATTTGAACAAGCAAATGATTTTTATAAATCAATCGCTCCTGATATTTGTGCTTGTGCAAAATAAGGAACCAAAATAAATATAACAAAAAACTCTCGGATAAATTTTTGTCTGAGAGTTTTTTGATATATAGAGGAGAAAGAAAACTCTAAACAGTCCCCTCTATTGATATAGAGGGGGTAGGGGGAGTGAAGATAACAATTAATCATTTATTATTCAAAGCTTACAGCCCCCCAACCACCCTAAAGGGGTATGCAAAAACCTTGTTCTGTGTATATTATACACTATTTAGTTTTGTAAAATTATTGTTATTATTGATATTCAGAGGATTGAAAAGTTATATACAATAGATTATAATAATAGTGTAAGGAAACAAGACAACTATTTCAAAGTACTTGACCTGAAGAGTGTTACACCCCACACCACTCTCTAATAAAAAAGGTATCAGCGTTACTTCACAACCAGCAGGTGAGATAATGGATACCACATTTTTGCGTCCAAATATCGAAAAACTTCTATTGTTAGGTGTTAGTTTAGCATTACTGTACGGGTTACTATGTTCTCGCAGTGTGTTTGTACTCGCCGAGAATGTTCGGATAGTGAACGGTATAGCCGCCTCTCCGATAATGCACGGTATAAGGTTAGAGCAGACTATCAATTCATCAATAGCAGAAGAAAACAAACTTGCCGAATTCAATCAACAAATCTCTCGTAAGTACAGGTA
Organism: uncultured bacterium; assembly: GCA_900553205.1. GTDB lineage: Bacteria > Cyanobacteriota > Vampirovibrionia > Gastranaerophilales > Gastranaerophilaceae > UMGS1585. The sequence continues at coordinate 18,667 of USCK01000011.1, forward strand.
TGGAACAATTTGTACAGTATCAAACGGTTTAAAACATATAAGAATGACAAAATATTACCAAGGTCGTCCGGTACGATTGAATGTAATAGAAACAGATTTAAGTATTAATCCTGAGTTAAATATTGCACCGGTTATTGCATCAGACAAACTTCAAAGAAAGGCGTCTATTACAAGTATGGCACGCAAAAGTAATTCTATTGTCGCAGTAAACGGTGCTTTTTTTAAACCTCAGACTGGTTGTCCTCTTGGAACTTTGATGATAAACGGCAAGATTTATACAGGGCCGATTAATAACAGAGTTGCAATGGGCTTTTTTGAAGACAGTTACGCAATGGGCAGAGTAGAACTTGATGCTTGTATCAAGAAGGGCTTTGACACGGTAAAAGTTGATAATATAAACCAACCAAGAACTCTTTCAACAAATGTTATTGTATATACTCCTGATTGGGGAGGATATGCTCCTGTATCGCCCAAATACGGTACACAGGTTGTAGTTGTTGATAACAAAATAACTTCTATATCACCTGTCAGAGCGCAAATCCCTGCTAACGGCTATGTCTTTGTCGGGCCTGCAAGCAAGTTTACGAAACTCAAAACAGGGGATAAAATTACTTTGGATATCAAGACTTCTCCTGAATGGAAGAATGTCAAACATATAGTTAGTGGTGGCCCGTATTTGGTAAAAGACGGCGAAGTGTTTGTTGATATGACAGCACAAAAATTGACTTGTATCGGTGGCAGAAACCCAAGAACAGCAATCGGCTATACTAAAGATAACCATGTGATAATAGTTACGGCTGATGGTCGAGAAGGTTCTTCTATCGGATTAACCTTGAATGAGTTGGCAAGACTAATGCAAAGTTTGGGTTGTATTAATGCTATGAATCTTGACGGTGGTGGTTCAACAGTTATGTATGTAAACGGAAAAATTGTTAATAAACCTCCTGTTCAAGGTGGTATTGCATTGTCAAATGTAATCGGGATTTGTAAGTAGAGTGACTAAGTAAATAAGTTATTAAGTTATTAAGAGTTTCATTTCTTGAAAGAGATTCTTCGGACTTCGTCCTCTGAATGACTTGTTACAAGTTACTAAGAGCAAAGTTATTAAGTGAATAAGAAAACAGCTAACTTCTTAATAACTTAGTCACTTATTCACTTATTAACTTTAAATAAAAATTTCTTGTGAATAATTGTAACAATCTCTCTAAAAAGTGTAAAGAATTTCATTAATAAACCGTTTTAATATAATATATATATAAGAAATAATATAGGTGAGGTGTATCTATGACAAAAGTTAATGGCAATAATAATGTTTCTGCTGAATATAAAATCGTAAACGGTAAAAAGGTAAAGAAACAGGAACAGTCAAAGAATCAGAAACAGGTTTTTAATAACAAAGGTCAAAAAACACCTCAAAAGCCGAATGATTCTGCTATCAAGCAAGAAGTATATAAAAAGTCGGGCTATCAGTTGAAGGATACTAAAGACAGAAATAAAATCATTCAACTAAAAGTCAATGGCAAAATACGCAGTTATAAAACTGTCGGTACATTAACGACAGGTGGTAGAATCCTTGTTCAAGATGAAAAAGGTGCTTATCATGTTGTATCTCATACAAAAGATAATAAACTTATTATGTTAAAAGATGATTATGCGAAAAACAAGATTTTTTATGAAAGCACATCATCTGAACACAAGGTTAAATATGGCAAAAAGAACTATGTTATTACAAATTCAAAACGTGATAGACATGGTAGAATGTCAGCTATTGACGAAAATGGAAAACGAGTTGTTTTGTCATCAGACGGAAAAGAGCTAAAAACAGGCTATGTCGAGGCAGAAGACCAAAAAGACAATATGAATGATTATATTGCCAAACAAACAAAAGGCAAGTCAAAAGCTGAAGCAGATAAAATTCGTCAACGAATTTTGAGCGGCAATTCATCTTATTCAAACAAAGGTGTATTGAGATTTAAAGCTAGTAATGGTGAAGTTTGGTATTATGATACCAAACGCAAAACTTATGTTAAATATGCAGAAAAAGAAGCTCAAGCAATTATCAAGAATTTGGATAAAGGTGCTACAGAAAATTGGTTGTTATTCAGAACATCTTTGGGTACAGACTATGAATTGTTGAAAAACACCAATGCTCAGATTATAGACCCTGAAGTCTTAAACAAAGTTAATAAACATTATTCTGCAGAATACAGCAAAAAAGTTGATAAAAACGCTCAATACGGTTCTGGTAAATATAAAACGGCTTATGAAGCTTTCTTGGCATCAGAAATAGGTGATGATGAGGTTTATCAATTCAATGCGACATTGGTAAAAAATAACGCTATTACAGACCAAACAAGAAGAAACGAAATTTTGCAAACCAACTTGACCAAAGTCGGCTCAAGAGCAAACCGTTTGGCTGCTGCTGATGCTGCAAGCAGAAAAGAAGATTATCAAACCTTGCAAGATGCTGCAGAAGAAGAAAACAAAAAGAAGAATTACAAAGCACCATTCAAAGGTTCTGATGCTTTGCAAACATATATCTATGGTGTGAATAAAGGCGATGTTCAAGAGATAGATGATTTTAATACAACTCTTATTGACCCTAAAGAAGATATGCTTGATAGAGATGAAATTGTAAGAATCAAAGCAGAAACAGGTGTATTGTGGGCTAAAAAAGGCAATTTCAAAAAAGGCTTTGAAGCACAAGATAGTGATGTTACAAAACAGATGTTTGCTTTACAATCATCTAATGGAAAATCAGCTTTAGACGCTAAATTGTTAAAGAAACAAGCTGCAAAAAAACATCAAGATGATTATTTAATGATGGCTAGACCTGATTTATATTCAGAAGATGAGATTGTAACAAAAGCAACAAAATTACTACAAGGAGCATTACAATCTTTTAAGTCATACGAAGATTTGCATTATGGATTTGCCGTAAAGACAGATAATAATGTTATGCAACTTCAAGCAACAGAAACAAATGATCTTAAAACTGCAGAAAATTTAATCTCAAGAGCATATTCTTTAATTAGTAATAATAGTATTTTATCTAAAGTTAAAGCAAAAATGGGTGATAATTTTAATGTTTTGATGAAAAAAGAGGACGCTCATTTTAAAACTAATAGTTTCAAAAATGTTACAAGTATAACAGATAAGCAAGTAACAGAATATAGTGATAAAGAGGGTAAAGTAAAATTAACACCTGAACAAATTGCACATAATAAATATGTTGTAACTTGGTTAAAATCACAATTAGCAGATTTGGAACGTGATAAAAAATTAAATGAGGCAAAAGACGGTTGGAAACAAGATTTTGTAAATTGGCATAGAGAAACATATAGTGGCTATGCTACACGTTCTTCTGTTGCAAATAAATATCAGTTGATAAAATCAAATATAGCAAGATTAGAGGCAGCTGCTGAGGGCAAACTTGTTGATGCAAGTGGCAAGCCTGTATCTTTTGAAGATGCTATGAAGAATCTTGGAGAAACAGGAATTCAAGCCTTAGAACAAGCGAATGCAGATTATCAAACTGCACAACAAACAGGCGAGTTTATGGTTGATATGGCAGTACTTGCATTACCTTTACCTAAAGGTTTTAATGCTGCTAATACTGTGATAAAAATGGGTAATGCTTTATATAAAGTTATTAGCAAATCAGATAAGGCTTGTAAGGTTATAAAAATTACTCAAGAAGCGATAAAGGGTTCTAAAATATATGAAGTTGCTACAAAAGTTGCAACAACAAATCCTAAATTGGTTGAAAGCACTAGGAAAGTTGCAACAATTATGAATTCTTCAGCAACAGGTGCTATGCACATGGCTGGGAAAACTGTAGCTCTTGACGCATCTAATATTGCAACAAGCAGAGAAGGTTTTACTTCTGACAGAAATTCAGAAATGAATACAAAGACTCAAAGTGCAGCCGTTTTTGGTGGTATGGGTGGTGCTATTGGTGGTACAACTGCATTTGCCTCTGAATTTGTTTCGTCTGCCGGTGCTAAATATGCAGTGCATGGTGTTGGTTTGGTAGCAGATTTGATGGGTGCTGCTGGATTGATGACTGCAGAAAGTCATGGAGAAACCAATTTCTGGGATAATTTGCGTTGTGTAAACCCTGATGGTAGTTTTAATTTTGAACAAGCATCAATGACTGCAATGATGATATTCGGTCATTTGCATGGTATGTCTGCAATCAAGGGTAAACCTATGCCAAAAGCTGAAATTCAAGCTGACGGTACTGTAAAAGGTAAATCAACGCCAAAAGCTGAAATTCAGGCAGATGATACAGTTAAATATACTTTGAATAATAGAGAGTTAGTATTGTCAAAAGACGGTATTTTTACTGACTCAGAAACCGGTAGAAAATTTAAATTAGCTAAAAATAAAAATGGCAAAGCTGAACTTACGGAATTGACTAAGAAAGAAGTTGCTGCTCGTCATTTAGAACAACCTGTCACAGAAGAAGTTCGTGCAAACTCTACTCGTCATTTAGAGGCATCAGCCGAAGAATCTCGTGGAACATCATCTCAACAAATTAATTCTTTCAAAGAGCGAATTAATAATGCTAAAACAAGAGAAGAACTTAATGCGATTAGAGACGATATTAAGAAAACTGATTTGACCGTACAAGAACGTAACGAGTTAATGAAAGAATCTTTGAAAGTTCAAAGAGAATGGAGTCAAGCACCTGAACGCCGTCAAATTGTCAATATGGCAACCGAAGGGGAAGCGTCTGTTATGGGCAAGCCAGAATTAACTGCACTTCGTAATGAAGTTGGAATTAGGCAATCAAAACCAGGACTTCATTTTGAAGGAGAAACTAATGGTGCGAATACGATTATAAATGAAATGAAAGGTAATGATACTGTAAATTCTTATATTGTATCAAGAGATGTTGAAGGCAAGGCTCATATAGAATATAAAGTTTCGTATGAAAACGGCAAAGCTACTGATGTTGAAATTTATAATGCAGATGGAACTATAAAAGAATTACCTGCCGAAACGAAACAAGCTGTTCTTGATGAATTAAACAAACCTGCAGAAACTGACTCTGTTAATCACTCAGAGGCGATAGCCGCAGAATCTCGAGTAACAGAAACATCTACTGCAAATGACAACAACCCTGTCATTGTGAGCGAAAGCGAAGGTATCCAGCTAAAACCTGAAACTAATGCTACATCAACAGAATCTAACAAACCTAGCTTAAATGTAAATGACAAAAGAATTCAAGAAACTATGACGATTGAAGATGCTAAAAAATTGGCAGAACAATATGACAATGTCAAAGTAACAGAGTATGATAATGGCAGTTATGAAATCAAGGTTACAGATGAAAATGGTGACTCAAAAACAACATTAGTAAAAAATGAAAACGATATATTACCATTAAAAAGCTATGATGAAATCGTTGAAATAGATTCAGAAGGAAATGCTACTGTTAATGAATTTAACAAAAATGATTTGAGAACAAAGTACACAAAATACGATTCAAATGGAAAAGTAGAATTCTTAAATGAATTTGAATATGATAATGCAGGCAACAAGACAAAAACTACCAAAAAAGATGCTAATGGCAAAATTACGGAAGTTTTGGATGGCGATGGCAATCCTTTAAAAACTGAATCTAGTCAACCTGCAACAGAACCCCCTGTCATTGGCGAAGAATCTCGTGGTGCAGACTCTAATCAATCGGCAAATGTAGAGCCAAAAGCAGGCAAAAAATTTAAGCTCTCTACAGACGATATCCCTACAAAACTTAGTGATATGCAAGAATTTGTAGAAAAGAATAGTTTGAATGCCCTAAGTTTTAAAGTCGATGATAATACAATTCTCTATTCAATCAAGAATGATGAAACTGGCGGAGTTATGCATGTTCAGTTTACTGATGGTAAGCGTTCAAACATGACAATTGTTAAAGCT
>USCK01000012.1 GCA_900553205.1 uncultured bacterium
AATTCAAGGTGAAAAGAACGATGGAAATATTCCATATAAATACGCAACATCTGTATTAGAACATATAAATGGTAAAAAACTCAGTCTAAATGCAAAATCTAGTATGGAAAAATTAAAATTTATGGTGAAAGATATAGAAGTTGTAAAGAATGATTTGAGTGAGGCGATAAAAAATAATGATGCCGAAGAAATATTCAAATATTTAGGTTATATAAAAAATGATACAAAACAAAAATCGTCACAAGGTTTTATTTCAAGAATAAAGAATATAATTTTTCCAAATAAAGAAAAGGAAAAGATTGCTTCAGAAGGTTTGACGCTTGATTTTTATAAGCAACCAGGTTCTTTTAGTAAATTTTCTCATAATTCAATATATGGGAATATGACGTTTGAGGATCTTGGAATTGATGAAAACCGACTTTTAGAAAAGGTTAAAATCATACGTGGTGATGCGTTTTTTAAGGACAGTAATTTAACTTCGTTGCATAATGTTGAGAGTATAGGTGGTGATGCAAGGTTTTACGAATCTAAAATTAAAAAATTAGGGAATTTAAAACATATTGGAGGTTCTGCTGATTTTTCATATTCTAAAATTACAAACTTGAATAATTTAGAGAGCATTGGAGGAACTGCGACTTTTTGCAATTCAAAAATTACATCGTTGAATCATTTGAAAAGCGTTGGAGGTAGTGTTAGACTAACTGATTCTGAATTGAATAATTTGGGAGATTTAAGTAGTGTTGGAGGTTCAATATTTTTTGATAACTCTAAAATAAAATCATTAAATCATTTAAAAAGGGTTGAAAAAGATATCTCTTTTACAAATAGTATGATAGAAAACCTTGGAGAACTTGAATATGTCGGAGGGTGTAAAAAGGGACTAAATCCAGAAATTGATATATCAAGATTAAAGAAAACAGATAATGTAGTTTCTAAAGAAACTAACCATCAAATGGATGAAAGTAGTTTTTTTGTAGATATTATGAATTTATAATGTCAAAATTTGTGGCTAAATAAAATATTTTATTTTAACAGATGTCTTTTTTGTAGCCCATTTAGAATTCTAAATCTTAGGTAATTTCTAAAATCTCCCATTTCTGCTCTGAAATTATTAAATGTTTTGTGAGGCATTTGGTGTTGTTCTGCAAGTTTATCTACTTTATTAAAATCTTTAATAAGTCCGGTTTTAAACCTATCTGGTTGATATACTGTCCAAGCTTGATGAGGGTAGTATGAAGAACGACATTCGTTAGTGTTTTGGTTGAGCAACATTTGTTCAAACATAGGGTAACTTAAATCGTGGTATTCTTGTTTAATGTTATTTTTGTATTTTTTTAATTTTTCTGGCATTATAACTTCAGGAGTTGAGATTTCTTCATCTTCGTAATGGAATTTTTCTAGGTATTCCATAGAGCCAATTCCAACTATTTGGATTGATTTAGAGAATTTTTCTAAAATTCCCATATCATCTGCGTAGTTTGACATTACTTCAAGGAAAGAAGTGACTCCTTTTCCTGTTGAAATATAATCGGTTAATACGGTTTTTTTACCTGTTTTTTCAAAGTTATCAACAATAGTTTTTGGGTCAGCTTTAGCCCTTTTTAAGTATTTACGATAGGCAGTAATTTCTTCTTTTGTTGGTGCTAAGTTATCTTTTCTAACCATACCTTCTGTTTTGTCAGGTAAGTACCAATATTTTGAAAACGCAACAAATTTATAGTTCTTAGGGTCTATTCCGTCCTTCATTCAAGAAGCAGCATCTAAGAACCATTTTGGACTTCTACCTACGCTGATAATTGGTTGGTCTTTGAATTTGGTATATATTTGAGCAGTTTTGATAAATTCATTCATTGTAAAATCAGTTTTAAGAGGTAGACTTGCATATTTTTTGTCATATAGATTGTTTACATTTGCTTGTAAAACTTTATCGAAATCATTACAACGTTTTTCGTAAAATTCAATTTTATAAGGTTTAAGGTTTTTATATGTATTGTAATCAATATCTTGAATAGTTCTATTATGAGAATCACTAGGGTTGCGTGAACCAAAATGTATGTTTGTTAATATATTGGCTTGAGCATATGCATTATTTGGTAAATTGTTTAAATTTATTTGTTGAGTATTATTTCCTGCAAAATGTAGGTTGTTTTGTTTGATAGGACTTGTTGAAGTCTTTTGTGGTTGAGATAGTTTGTGATAGTTGATATTTGATACTAGCATATTTTTCCCCAATTTTTTATCTTGTAATATTTTATAAACCTTGTAAATAATATTTTTGCTAGTTAAAAATAAAAAAACGGGCGAAATTTAATTCGTCCGTTTTGTTAAAAATGTTTTGTTAAATCTTATTTATCAAACATTTGTTTAATGCCATCGACAGAGCTTAGGATTCCTGTTGCTTCGTAAGGCATATAAACAACTTTGTTATCTTTGCCTGATGTTATTGTTTTCATTGTTTCTAGGTACTTCATCGCAATTAAGTATTTGTCAGGTTGTCCTTTATCTGCAAGTGCATCAATAATTTTTTGAATAGCTTGTTTTTCACCATCAGCTTCAAGGATTCTAGCTTGCTTTTCTCCGTCTGCTCTTAGGATTGCAGCTTGTTTTTGACCTTCAGCTCTGTTAATTGCGGCTTCTTTTTCACCTTCTGCTTGTAAGATTGCAGCTTTCTTTTGTCCTTCTGCTTCAAGAATTGCAGCACGTCTGTCACGTTCAGCTTTCATTTGTTTTTCCATTGCAGTTTGAATATCTACAGGAGGAATAATGTCTTGAAGCTCAACTCTGTTGACTTTTACACCCCATTTATTTGTTGCCTCATCAAGAATTGCTCTTAATTCTTGGTTGATTTTGTCACGAGAAACCAAAGTTTCATCAAGGTCTATTTGTCCAACAAGGTTTCTAAGTGTTGTTTGGGTAAGCTTTTCTATAGCTTCAGGTAAGTTTTCAATCTCATAAACTGCTGATTTTGGGTCAACTATTTGGAAGTACAAAAGAGCATTAATACTAATTGAAACATTATCTTTTGTAATTACATTTTGACGAGGAAAATCATAAACAGTTTCTCTTAAATCAATTCTTTCTTTTTCTTTTACAAAAGAATATGATTTGCCATCAAGTCCTTTTTGAGAGATTTTCCAAGAGATAGGTCTTGGGGTTTCAATTATTGGGAATATAAAATTAAGCCCAGATTCAAGTATTCTTTCAAATTTTCCTAATCGTTCTATGATTACAACTTCTGCCTGTTTTACAATAATTACCCCTTTGTACACAAATATAACTGCGGCAGCAATTAATAATAAAGTCACTATAGACATAAAAATCCCCCTATGTTTATTTTTTGAGTTTAACACTCATGATTAAACTTTCATGTTTTACAATTTCCACAATAGAACCTATTGGGATAATTTCATTATTTATAGAACGAGCGTTCCATCTTTCGTCATAAATAGAAATAACTCCAGAATTAGAAGTTACTTCTTCGATAACTTTTGCAGTTTGTCCGATGTATTTACTTTCCATACCTGTTTTTGAGTTCTTTTGGTTTTTTGATTTGATAAGCAAAGGTCGTAAAAACCAAAGTAAAAGAAGTGACAAAACAACAAATATAAGCATTAATATATTAATATCAGTAATTATAAAAGAGGCAATCGCTGTAATAAATGATGCTATTGCAAAGTTGAGAAAGAATAGCATTGGAGTGAACATTTCTAAAACAAGAAATATAAGTCCTAATATTACAAGTAATTGCCACATAATCATAAATTCACCTTAACATAGTTATTGTGTAAATATAATAGTTAACTATTTATTGATAAGTTCGTTAATATCATTAACCATATCATCAGGGTTGAAACCGTGAACACGAGCTCCTGCTTCTAAGTTTTCAAAACGAGCTGCTGCACAACCTATGCAACCAAGACCGTATTTAGCAAAAATCTCTAAACTTTCAGGATATTGTTGAACGATATCCATAATACCCATTTCTTTTGTAACTTTCTTTTCCATAGTTTTAGCTCCTTTATAAAATTGATAAGTTTATTTTGTTGACTTTAAAAAAATCATCATTAAATAAATTGTACAACAAAAAGTGAGGTTTTCAAAGATGGGTTTTATCAAGAATTTATTTAACAACAATGAATCAACAGTAATCGGTTTATGTGATTTGAAACGCAAACAGTCAGAAAATATTATTTATGAAACGAAGGCTTATGTTTTAAATCAACTATTTATGGAAACACCTGAAAACAATATATTGTTACAACGGGTGATATAATATAGCATCTCATATTCTATTCCAAAAACTGATAAGCGAGAGAACAAACGAAGGTTAAGAAAATAACATATTAGGTTATAAAACAGGTTTTATTTCGCTTGTCAGTTTTGCATGTAGGATAAAGTAGTAAATCATTTAGATAATAATAAATTATAGCTTATTTCGTTTATTTTATGAAATAAGCTATAAATCAATTCTATGCCATCATATCAAGATAATGAGAATAGCTGGATTCTTTGCCGATAGCTGAAATGCCACCCTGCAAAGGTTGTGTAAGTTTGTTTGGTTGAGCCAATTTTGTAGCTATAGCTTTAGCTGTTTTTGCAGTTTGTTTTGTTTTTTGAGGTGCCGTGTGAACACCCAAGTTTCTTCCTAATCCTTTTACCATGATATAACTCCTTCCCTTTGTGTATGAACACAATAATATAGATTTTTCTGGCAAGTGTCAATTAAATCAAGGGAATTTTAACAAAATGTAATATTAAGTGTATTTTATACACATATCATTACATATATAGGATTATAGGTAAGTTTTATTCCTTTTGGGCATAGGGTTTTATATCCGTTCTCAAATTCTTTCAAATCTGATTTTGTCCAATGGTTATTGCTTATTGCATTAACTCCTGTATATTTCAAATGCTTCAAAACATCTTTGGGAGTGTCAAACTCAAGCTCTATTCTATCCTCAAAAATCTCTTGAGGTTTTAGTAAAGAATTTAACTCTTGAACAGTTTTATACTTTAACCCTGCGCCTGTCAATTTTGATATCTCTAACAAATTATCAGTCCCGAATGTTGAAAATAATAAAATGCCTTTAGGGGTTAAGCAATTCTTTAATTTCTCGATAAACTTAGGTAAATTGTCTATCCATTGGAACACAGCATTTGAAATAATCAAATCGTATTTCTCTTGAAACTCATAAGTTTCAATATCTGAGTGATAAAATCTTATATCAGGTGAAATCTTGCCGATATAATTTCTGCATTCTTCAACAATATCTATTGCGCAATAATCTTTTGCAGAAAATTCTCTGACAAGTTTTTCTGTCAAAAGCCCACTGCCACAACCTAATTCCAATATCTTTTCAGGTTGGCAATTTATCATACCGACAAGTCTATCTGCCATTTTGCTTTGTACGATAGAATTATCTTTGTATGTTTTTAAATTTCGGCTAAATCTTTTTTTGACAAGTGTTTTATCTATCATAAAACCTCTGACCACTTACTAAATTTAAAGAACGGACAATGACCACTCTTTATTTTCTCTATAATGGCAGGATTCTTCCAATAATTCAACTGGTTTTTTGTCGGGATTATTTTATCCTCATTGGAAACAATGACTTTGTCAAACGAAACATACCTGCCCTCAATTCCCATAAGGTTTTGTAATTCTTCTTTTTGTGATTCTAAACTTCGGTTAGAAAATTTGTTAATCGGAAGTGTTGTGTCAAACATTCGTTCCATAAATTTTTGACAACTAGATTGATTAAATCCTTTAACTGTTAATTTGTAAACTCTAGTAGGAATACCATATTCATCATCAATAGGTTTTGGAGTTCCGTTTATCGCAATATATTTTTTTATGTTTCCAAAAGCTCTATCAAACAATGTAGAAATCATTACACCCATAGACCAGCCTACAACATATTTTTCTTTATATTTATCAAGGTTTGGAAAATCTATATCTAAATCTCTATAATCATAAAGAATTAGCAAGTCGTAATCTTCTTTATCAAGGTGAGAAATGATGATTTCGTCCATACCCCAACCATTGAAAAAGATTATCAGTTTATTATTGTTGTTTTCATAAAATTTATATTTCATTTTTTATCACATCAAAAAGTCGTTTTACTTGTTCAAATTTCATATTCGCAGTGAGTGAAAGTCGCAAACGCGAGGTTCCGATAGGAACAGAAGGTGGTCTTATCGGTAATACAAAATAGCCGTATTCCCAAAGCTGCTGTGCAATTTTTTCTGCTTTGTCAGGACTTTTCATAACTATCGGTATAATTTGTGTTTCGGATATTGTATCCAAGCCGATTTCTGCAAGATATTTATGTATCTGAATAACCAATTTGGAAAGTTTTTCTCGTTGCTGTTCTACAACATCTTTTTTTTCAGTTAATAACCAGTTTGTCCACATAATGTTTACAGGTGGAATTGATGTTGAAAAAATAAATGAACGAGCTTTGTTTGTCAGATACTCGATTATACTTTTGTTTGCAACCACAAAAGCACCAAAAGATGAAAGAGCTTTTCCGAATGTTGCAGTAATAAGATCTACATCTCTATAATTTGACATACCTGCACAATTATCATCAATAGCACCAAAAGCGTGTGCTTCGTCTATCATTAGTAAAGAATTATATTTCTTTTTTAATTCTATAAGTTTATCAATATCAGCAACATCGCCGTCCATACTGAATACGGATTCTGAGATAATAATAGCTCTGTTATATTTATCTCTGTGCTTTTTCAATAATTCTTCCAAGTTCTCGTAATCAAGGTGTTTGTATCTGTAAAATGTGCCTTCTGAAAGTCGCATTCCGTCAATAATGCTGGCATGATTCAGTTTGTCACAGAATACTACATCACCTTTGCCTGCGAGAGTTGAAACAACACCAAGGTTACATTGATAACCTGTGTTGAAAACCAGTGCAGAATCTTTATGAAAAAGGTTTGCAACTGTTGTTTCCAATTTGTTATATATTTGGGAAGTTCCACTCAAAAGTCTTGCTGATGCAGAAGAAAAACAAAATTCAGGAGAATTTAAAAATTTGGTACAAAATTCTTCTACAAGAGCTTTGTTTGTACTTAGTCCCAAATAATCGTTTGAAGAAAAATTGATAAGTTTTTTTCCGTTAATAACAGCATATTCTCCTTCTTTTTGTTCTATAGGAGAAATATGTCTAAACATATTATTTTCTTTTAATAATTTTAATTCATTTTCAATATTTTGCATAAGATAATTTTACTACAAACTTATTTTCTCGTTAATCCGTAATGTAGGTTAGATTCATTTAGACTTTTTAAGGTGTATCGGGAAACCAATTTACAAGAGAACGAATTTCGCCAAATTCAAGTTTATGATTTTTTGCCAATTTACTATCTATAACAGAAGGTAAGTCCAAATTTTCTTTTATCGGTTCAATAGTTATTTCATTTCCATCAAAAACTTTGCTAAAATTCAAGCCTTCATTACTGCATTGAGGGATTTTTACTTGTTTTGTTTTTTTATTAATTAAATATGCTAAACCAAATGTTCTACAAGTTATTCCACGATATTTATATACGGCACATTTTTTATCAATTAAAAACGGACATTGGTAATAAAAATGCTCAGAATGTCTGTTGTTTTTAACTTCATCAAGGTTATTTTTTATTTGTTTGCGTAACTCGAGTGGAAGTTTTTTGAACCCTTCCATAATGTACATCATTTCTAATTGTGAAAAAGGATAATCTCCGACTTCACAACAGCCTGCACAACCTTCTTTGCAACAGATGTGTTCCTGTTGTTCCGTAAAATATTTTTTTAGTTTTTTGTCAAAATCTTTTAAAAATTTCTCATATCGTTTAAGCATAGTAAAATTATAATTTATAAAACTTTTTTTACAACGAGTTACTGCTTGTATTTTTTTATATTTTATGTCAGAATGTAATCAATAATTGACAGAATGATTGTTGTGGAAGCTTTGTTTTATATTCTGTCAGTTTTGCGAGATTTTTTTAAACCCGAAAAGGATGAGTAACTCTATTCAATGAGTAAAGTTTTTCAATTTAATTACAAGACGATAAAAGATTTAGCTTCTGCCGGTAGTTGGCGTAGAGGTTATGAATATTACCAAAAAGATATGGTAATGAATGCTGAACCTGTAAAAAATTTCTACAAGGCAAAGGTAAAAGGTAACTACCAAGACGCTTATACTACAGATTTGATTTTTAAGAAAAATACTGTCGAGGCAAGATGTAATTGCCCGCTAAAAGAAGAATGGTGCAAACACTCTGTAGCAGTTGCTCTAAAGGCTATTAATGACCACGCTTATGAGGATTGGTTAGAAACTAAATTTGGCATAGAATACGATTTACCTGATGAAAATACAGATTTGATGGATATTCCTCAAGGAAGTTATATTTTTCATTTCAATCCAAAAAGAAAACAGAATTTCTTTTCTATTTTGATTAGAGATAGAAAAACAGGAAAAATTATTCGTTCTATAGAAAATGTTTTGAGGGCCTTGATAGAACTTCAACGTAGCAATCCTGATTTTACTATTAATGATTCTCAAAAAGCAGAAGTTGCTATATTCCAAATGATATTCAAAATTGCAAGGCAAGATAAAAAAGCTGGTTGGTATGATATTCCTATTACGAAATTCCAACCAATGTTTCCTTTACTTGCTGCTGCTGATGAAGTTTTGGACGAAAAAACAAAACAAAGAATTAAATTTACAGATGAACAATGGAAATTGTCACTTGATGTATCAACTTCACCTAACGGTAGTATAATGTTGGCTCTTTATTGGGATAGACCAAATGATGATAATGTTTATCCTTTTGAAGAAGTTAAATATTTTTCTCGTCAATTAAAATGGGGTAGATATAAGAACATAATATTCCCTATAAATGTTGCGATGAACGAACTTCCTCAAAATATTATCAAACAAACATTTACGGATTTAAAAGATTCAGAGGGTGGTAAGTTTATTTATGAAGAGCTTCCTAAAATTCAGCAAGTAATTGATGTGAATGTTTCTGAGCAGATAAGTAAGCTTATGCTTGAAGAACGTCCACCTTTAAATGTCGTAACTTTGGGTATAGACTATGACCAGTCATTAAAGGCTTCATTGGAATTTGATTATGACGGAGTGAGAGTTCCTTATTCCAAGAATAAAGATAAAAGTCCTTATGTGACTATTACGACCAAAAAATCAGGTGAGGATTATGTTTATTGGATAAAACGTAATTATGCACATGAACAGTCTGCGTATCAAATGCTTTTGGCTTGTAAGTTTGTACCAATGCAAACAAACAATTTGGCTTTAGAAAAAGAAACTGCAATCGATTTTTACAATTATTATATCAAGCAAGCTGGTGACGGTTGGAAGTTTGAAGAAAAAGATGATATGAACTTCTTTAAACTTATGGAAGAACCTTTCAGAATGTGCGCAAAAATTGATTTCTGTGAAGATGCTCCTGATGAATTTGAGATTCAACTTTATGGACAAGTTGGAGAAGAAGTTATTAATTTTGACGATATATATGACACTATTCAAAGTGGTGAAAAATATGCAAGAGTTAGGAGTTTGGGATTCGTAGAATATCCTGCTCAAAATATTTATCAGATGATGAGGTCTTTCAACTCGTTTGATGCTTATAGAAACAATGAAAACAAGTTTAGAGTAAAAACTTATCGTGCCGGTTTGATTCAAGAACTTAAAAACCTTGATTTTGAACTTGTGTTGAGTGATAACTTTAAACAGTTTTGGGAACAAATTTCATCATTCTCAACTACAGAACATACAGAATTGCCAAAAGATATTAATGCTGAGTTTCGTGAATATCAGATTAAAGGTTTCAGCTGGCTTTGGTTTATGTATAAATATGGTTTGAATGGTATTCTTGCAGATGATATGGGGCTTGGTAAAACACTTCAAGCGTTGGCTCTTTTACAAAAAGCTAAAGAGGTTGATGGCCCTGAACCAACTTTAGTAATTGCTCCAACTACAGTTGTATTTAACTGGGAAGCTGAAATTCAAAAATTCACTCCAGGGTTGAGTTGTTTAAAATTATCAGGTGTTGATAGAGCAAAATTGTTTGATGAGATTCCAAACTATGACATTGTTATTACAAGTTATGCGTTAATAAGACGTGATATTGAAAAATTTAGAAAATTCAATTTTAGATATATTGTACTTGATGAATCTCAAAATATTAAGAATGCTATTTCTCAAACAGCACAAGCAGTTAAAACTTTGAATTCAAAACATAGACTTGCTTTATCAGGTACTCCAATAGAAAACAAACTTGAAGAATTATGGTCTGTATTTGACTTCTTGATGAATGGTTTCTTGTTCTCAATGGCTGAGTTCAATTCAAGATATGTAACACCTATCATGGAACGTCAAGATAAGACTGTTGAAAAACGTCTAAAATTACAAATATCTCCATTCATTCTACGCCGTATGAAACGAGATGTTGCAAAAGATTTGCCGGATAAAGTTGAAAATATGGCATACTGTGAACTAACTCCTGAGCAAAAAGACTTCTATTTAGAAGTGTTAGATAGTACGAAAGAAGAATTGTTCAAGAGTATTGAGATGAATGGTCTTGAAAAGAGCAGAATGTCTATCTTCTCTGCATTGTTGAGATTGCGTCAAATCTGCTGTCACCCTAAACTTTATGACAAAGAACATGTTAAAGGTGTTATGCAATCAGGTAAATTTGAGTATCTTAAAGGTATGTTAGAACAAATTGTTTCAGAAGGACACAGAGTTCTGTTATTCAGTCAATTTGTTGATATGCTTGATATTATTAAAGGCTGGTTAGATAGAGTAGGTATAGAATACGAATACTTGACTGGTAAAACAAAAGACCGTCAAAAAGCCGTTGAAAACTTTAATAACAATACAAGTGTTAAAGTATTCTTAATTAGTTTGAAGGCAGGAGGTACAGGTCTTAACCTTACCGGTGCAGATTATGTTATCCATTATGACCCTTGGTGGAACCCAGCAGTTGAAGATCAGGCTACAGATAGAGCTTATCGTATAGGACAAACTAAGAAAGTATTTGTATATAGAATTATTACTAAAAATACTGTTGAAGAAAAAATCCAAAAACTTAAGACAAGAAAACGTGACCTTGTTGATAGCGTAATTTCTGTAGATAGGAATATTACGAAGTCTTTGACTATGGAAGATATCAAAGACATCTTCTCTGTGGATTAATCAAATCAGTCATTGCAAAAAATCTTTGATTTTGAAGCAATCCATTCCCTTCGTCATTCCGTACTTGATACGGAATCTGTCAATGTTGGTTATTTTATAATTGGGGTTTGTGCAACCCCAAGCACCGCACCAAATAGCAAACACACTCGGTTCTTCTAACACTTGACAAACCTGATATTATCGTAAATAATAATAAATGAGTAACCTAGGATTTTCTCACTGTGATTTATCATATAGATGCCTAGGTTTTTTGTTGCTAAATTTTATTACAATAATTTTTAGTTAGTTTATTATATGTGGTTAGAAAAGTAGATGTTTTTTCTGCTAATTTAAATTTATCCTGTGGTAAATAAGATATAATTTCAAGAATGATATTATATAATTCTAGTGTTTTTTTAGGGTATTTGAAAATTTGCTCATAGTGAAAAATACGATTTCTTAATTTTCTAATAGTATATAATTTTTTAGAAACGACAGCTATTTCGGGTTTATTATTCGGATAGTTTACAAAAACACCTTTAAAGCGACTTAGTTTATTCCAAATCTTAATACTATACTTTTTAGTACAAAGATTTGTCCAAAATCCGAATGTAAGGTTAGCAATAATCTTGCCTGTTGTAATTTCTTTGGCACTAGACTTACATTCTTTTAATGTTAGTTCATATGCATTAAGTAATATTTGATAGTCGTTCTTATCTAATAAAGAGTTATTTTTAATTTCGTTTTTCAGCCATTCTTCAGAAAAACAAGATTTAAATACTGTATCAATAGCATTTCGTAAAATTATTTCTAATGTACATAAATCAATATAAAGAGCTTGAGAAATTTGCATATTATCGCTGTAATGTTGAATTATATCATCTATTGTATCTTCTTTTGAGTAAATAAAAGATTTCAGCCTTTCAGCGCTGTATGTTGTTGCGTAATTTTCAAGTTCATTTTGATTCATAATGTAATAATTATATAATAAACAGCAATTTAAATTGTCGGTTGGACATACTTGCCAAACAAAGATTTTTAACTTTTTGTCAACTTTTGTAAATTGTAACAAAATGTTAAAATGAGTTTAACAAGGCTGAAAACGAGTTTAACAAGGCTGAAAACGAGTTATAATGCCCTATATGATATGATATGATGTGACGGGACGGGGCAAGTTTGCATAACTCAAAGGTTTATTAAGAGTAGGGGAATTAATAAACTGGAGTTATTTTATGTCTTTTAGTAATAATATGATTTATGGAAATCCACAAAATACATACCAACAATATTCCTTTAGGACAAATATACAAAATAACTATATACAGTCGCAATTTTCAACTATGCCACAAGATTTAAATTCTCAATCAATATATTTTGAGAATTGGCAAAATCAGTATCAACAAATTCCATTTCAAGGCATTCGGCAAAATATATATCAACAACCACAATTTTTTATCAAGCCACAAAGTTCATATCAACTAAATTCAAATTCGGAGGTTAAGAATACTCCTGTCAATAGTGATGAAAAAAGAGTTAAATGCACTAAAAAGGAAAAAGTTGGTATAAGTACGGTTGTTGTGGCTGGCGTTGTGTTAATATCACTTGCTATTTTATTGCGAAAAGGAAATTTGGCTAAAGGTATTTTAAAATTTATAGGTAAAAAATCTAGTGGAGTTAAAAATGTTACTCAAACTACAGCTAAGTTAGCAAAAACTCCAACAAATGTATCACAAGATGTAAATGTTATACCTAAAAAGGCGCCAACTACTATGCAACAAACTGTGCGTACTTCTACAAAAACGACTACAAAAGCTAATAAAGGTAAAGTATCTAAAGCAAAACAACTTGCTGAACATATTGAATTTAGAGAAGCTAAAACATTTGAAGAAGCTCAGTTGTTTGCAAAAGAGAATTTTGGAATAAATCTTCAAATAGATAATAATGTTGAAGTTGCCAATTTCTTAAATAAAATTTTTGTAAATGTAAATAATAAATTTAAAGGAAAAGCAAATTTACCTAACAGTGTAGTTCATAAAAGTATTAATTCTACTGATGGGGTAAGTGGTTTTGCTGCTTGGAACGAAAAAAATAAAACTTTAACTCTGGATGTTTTTTGGCAATATGTAAATAAGGCTGAAAAAAAAGGAATGAGTTTCAATGAAATGTTATCACAGGTAAGAAATAAAGCTACAATAGACAATGAGTATTTTACTCGTGCAATTTATCATGAGATAGGACACGCTAATCATAAAAATCACCTTAAAATGCTTAGATTGTCAGAATTAAAAGCTATTGGATATAAAGATACACATTATACTGATGAATTTTTACAAGCAGTTAAAGATAATAAGATAGTAACAGATTTTTTTGAACATAATACAGTGCCTCGTTTGGCAAACGGAACTTTAAATGCATTGTCCTCGCCTGCAGAATTTGTTGCTGATACATTTAGCTTAAAAATGTTAGGAAAAACCATTCCTAAAGAAGTAGAAACAATATATCAGAAATATGGAGGCCCTTTGGTCAGCCTGTAGTTGGGCATACTTGTCTGACAAATGTTTTTAAATTTACTTCTACAACTAAAGTATAAAATTAAACCATCAAAAGTATAAAATTACAGTTATATCCCTTGAATAGATGAGAAATCCAATGTACCATGCTAGTAGGTAGATAAGAAGAAAGGTAGAACGACCTATGGGCATGGCGGCATCGCAAGCCAGATATATAGCACTTACTGCAAGGAAGAGTAATGTTGAATATGAAGGACAACAGATTAATCAATCTCGTTTGATGCTAGCAAATCAATCAGCTGATTTGTTCAATCAAATGTTAGGTATGTCTGTTCCTACAGCGCCGTCCTCTACTGATTTTTCAAAGCTACAATATTCGTATTCTGATGGTACAAATACTTCTGTTATTGAGAACTTTTATCAAATCGGGAAGGATAGTGAAGATTACAACTATATTGTTTCAAGCTATCATATGGAAAAAGTTTATACAGGCTCTCGTAAACAGTTGAATGACCCTCAAATACAAGCAACGAAGAATGATAAGTATTCCTATGATCCAACTAAAAATCAAAAAGAAATTGGTGTAAAAGCAATTTTAACACCGGCACAAACTGGTAATAATACATATATTATTACTGATACCAACAACAAAACACATACATTTAGACCTGTAAATAATGAGGTTTCTAGCGAAAGAAAAAAAATCAATGCGATATCAGGTACTCAGTATTCTGTTGATAATTTTTCTTATGATACTGCAGATGATAAGTACATTTATACCTCGATTGAACATAATAAAATTGAAACAGGTGTTAGTACTGCGTCTTTTACAAAGAATGGTAATAACTACGATTATAAAAGTGTTACCTACATGCCTGTGGATTTAGCTACTCTTGATAATGACGATCAAACTTATAAAAATTTGCTTTCACTTTATGGTGATGATTTTGCGAAAGATGTAGCAAAGATTAAAAGTGGTGATGTCGCTGACAATACATATTATTCAGGAACATCCGGTGCTGATAATAATTATGCTAAAAACATAGATAAAACTGGTGAAACTACAGATATTTACAATGTAAAAAATGGTCAGGTTGAATACACAAAAGTTGATACCCAAGATTCTGTGCAAGAAGCAGAATTAATAAAAGTTTTTGGTGTTGATTATGATAAGAGTGATAAATATTATGTTCATAACTCAGGAACTCAGCAAGACCCTATATATAATTATATAGCTGAGTCAGATATTTTAAATGGTAAAAGTTCTGTTGAACATAAAGATAGAACTGTTACCTCAAGCAATTCATCATTAACATATTATACTGATGGTGACGGTAACTATGTTTTAGATACAGAAATCGCAAAAATGACAGTAGGAAGTGTCCTAAAAGTCCAACAAGCAGAATACACTCCCGACTTTACAAATTATACTGCCGTAGGGAATTCTGACTTATCACAAATCACAACAGAAGATTACAAAAAGAACAAAGCCATAGCAACTGAAATCCAACAAATAATCAAGGATATGAAAGGCGCTAACGGGAATGTATCTTCTGCAGAAAATTTCGCTAAGTGTTTTGATGCGTCTGGCGAATATATTGGAGGTATTTATACCTTTAAAATGGGAGGAACAACTTATTATACAACTGAAATGGACTTGAAAAAGTCTATATCTAGTGCATATGATAAAGATGCTCTTGCAGATAATGGTATAGATGGTCAACAATCAAAACTGGCATATTATAATGCGGTATATTTAGATACAAAAGTAGAAGTTATTCAAAAAGCACTTTTGGAATCTGACGGATATGGCAGATTTAAAACTGTAAAATTTGAAGATGATTCTGTTGTTTATACCTTGAATGTCGAAACAATTAATGACGATGCAGCTTATGAAGATGCAATGAATAAGTATTATTATGAACAAGATGTTTATGACAAAAATATTGCAGATATAAATGCTAAGACAGAAATTATCCAAGCTCAAGACAGGACTTTGGAATTAAGACTTGAACAACTTAATACTGAACAAAGTGCGCTTCAAAACGAAATGGAAGCTGTTAAAAAAGTTGTGGATAAGAATATTGAATCAGGCTTCAAGACTTTTGGTGGCTAAAGCCGGTAATTAATCTATTGAATGCTATATTTAAAAAGAGTTCTGAATATTCAGAACTCTTTTCGATTTAACTTGTTAAAAGTTAATTCTTATTTATCATCAAGTGCAGCAACACCTGGTAATACTTTACCTTCGATGAATTCTAGAGAAGCACCACCACCTGTTGAAACATGAGTGAAGTCTTCAGCCTTGCAGAATTTCTTAGCTGCAGAAACAGAATCACCACCACCGATAACAGATGTTGCACCATTCTTAGTAGCTTCAACGATAGCTTCAAGAACAGCTTTTGTACCTTCTGCGAATTTAGGGTTTTCAAAAGCACCAACAGGGCCGTTCATAAGAATTGTTTTTGAAGATTTAAGAACTTCTGCAAAAGCTTTTCTTGAATCAGGGCCAGCATCAACACCTTCGAATCCATCAGGGATTTCGTTGATTTTAACAAACTTGTTAGTACCGTTACCTGAGAAATCATCAGTAACTAAAACATCTGTTGCCATAACAAGTTTTACACCTTTTTCAGCAGCTTTCTTTTCGATAGCTTTAGCAACTTCTAATTGGTCATCTTCGCAAATAGAGTTACCGATTTTACCACCGTTAGCTTTTACAAATGTATAAGCCATACCACCACCGATGATTAGGTTATCAACTTTATCGATAAGGTTTTCTAAAACACCGATTTTAGAAGAAACTTTAGCACCACCAACAACAGCAGTGAAAGGTCTTGTTGGGTTATCAAGAGCTTGAGATAGACATCTCAATTCTTTTTCCATCAAGAAACCTGCAACAGCCGGTTTTACAAGGTGAGCAACTTTAGCAGTTGATGTATGTTTTCTGTGAGCAGCACCAAAAGCGTCGTTTACATAGAAATCACCAAGTTTTGCTAATTCTTCTGCAAAAGTCATGTCATCATCTTTTGCTTCTTCAGCTTTGTAGTAACGAATGTTTTCTAATAATGCAATTTGACCATCTTGAAGTTTTGCTACATAGTCAGGAGCTTCTTCTACAGATGGAATGAAAACAATTTCTTCACCAAAAACTTTTGCCATATATTTTGCTACAGGTGCTAGTGAGAATTCAGGTTTTCTTTCACCTTTTGGTCTGCCTAAGTGAGCCATAAGGATAATTTTTGCACCATGTTCTTTCAAGTATTTAACTGTTGGAACAATAGCTTGAATACGAGTGTCATCTGTAACATTTTTGTTTTCATCTAAAGGTACATTGATATCAACTCTGACAAGAGCTCTTTTACCTTTAATGTCGCCTAAATCTTTGATTGATTTTTTCATAATTTAGTTCCCTTTCTTACTGAACATGTGAATTATAGTAAAAACAGGGGGTATAAGCAAATTTTATTTCCGTTGTTTTAATAACTCTTGACATTTAACATTGATAGAATATGATATATAAAGTAAAGACCTGATGGGGCGTCGCCAAGTGGTAAGGCAGCTGGTTTTGGTCCAGCCATCTCGGAGGTTCGAATCCTTCCGCCCCAGTTTAAAAAAGACCTATCTTTGATAGGTCTTTTTTTATGCGTAAGGTTTCGAACCAACGGTTCTCATCCCCTCTCACAGATACTTAAAGGCAAATATCGATGGGGTTTATTATTCCAATTTGGATTTGATTGATTATATAAACTTTCTTAATTCTAGGCTAATAGAGGCTAATTTTTTAGAATGAGATTTGAGTTTTAAAGGTAGATTATGGTTGTACGTAGAGTTTGTTTACCTTTGAATAGATAAGTTAATTACGTCTGGTAATAAAACATTTGAAATTTGTTACCAAAGAAATGCTGAAAATTTAGTGGAATTTTTTTATTGATTCAAAATCAACACAGATTCAGCGACAGTTTATCTATATAAATATATTATTCCTGTAAGAAATCTTCAACTCGTTGATTTCGTTTTATATTTTCTATAAATTCATTTATATTCAAAGGTATAATATCTAAATTCTCGTTAAATTTAATCCATGCAACAGATTTTTTCGTGTCAGGATGAATAATAGGAGCAACAAAAACAGAGAAGGACCTATCATTTTTCTGTTTTTGCTCTGACAAATGTCTACTTATTGGAATTATTTCATTATGTACTTGATCTTGTCGACCACACATTAAAGTTACTTCAAACAGACTATTATATTTAGAATCATAACATTCAATATCTGCTATTCCCCCTCCAGCTGTAAATGTAGGCAAGCCTTCATCATCAACAGAATAATTCGGTTTAACATCAAGGTCTTCAATTTGTTGAACTAATGAAATACTAGTTAAAAATTCTAATCTTGTTGGAGCGTTAATAAATTTTAAAACTTCATCAGAACTTTCTTTTTTACTGCAAACTTTTACTAATTCTTCAAAAACTTTTTCCACAGAATATTCTTTTGCATACTTATATAATGTTTGTTTTCTAATATCTGATAGGTCAATTTTTGATGATTGTTGAATTTCTAAGACTTTACTATCTATAGTTCCCATGTATTCGTAGTATGCTATTTTATCAGAAAACACTGAATACTCAGAATATGTTTCAATAACATATCGAATTTTATTCTCTTCAACCATGTTAAAATCAATAAATCTACCATTTCCACGTAAAGAAATAATACCTGTACTACGCATTTTTCTGATATATTCATCAATAGCTTCTCCACAAATTTGGTTCATTTTGAACCTATTTCTTTGAGAATCATCTGCCCCTAAAATTTCTAAACATCTTTCATATATGAATTCATCAGAGCAATTAAAACCAACTCTATGTCTTAACTTCTTTATATAATGATACAGACGATCTGCATTATTATCACTCCAACAAATAAGAATAGATAATTCTTGCTTTGATAAACCTGCACCATTTTCATTAGTATCTTTTTTTAATAAATCTAAGACATTCAATAATAGTAGAAGTGGAACATTTGAATTTGCATTTTTTCTAAATGGATTATTAGTTTGATATTTCATCAATGCATTAAGCATAACATCTTGAATTTTTCTTTCGTTTACAGGAGTTTCATTATATGCATCAATTAACATGTGTCCTGTATTTGAAAGATGAATAGGCTTATTCATTTCATAACAGAGAAAACCAAACTCCATTGGGAGTTTATACCAAGTGTCAAATCTTGAATCCCAACCATAATTAAACCCTGCTTCTTTGTGGTTTTGAGGACTATGTTCTATAATATCCTTTAACTCATCTTCTGTATACTTTTTCTCCTCATTATAAAAAATATCCTTATAATGAGGATTTCTCATTTGATACATAGTTTTATAAAGTTTATTCGCTAAAATACTTTTAATTATCTTACTTATAATTTCAGAAGTTAGTACCATATTCTCATAAGGTAACAAACAATTCAAAAAACCTGCAATTCGATCTGGATTTCTTATTGTAGTAGAAAAAGATAACGGTTTTCTTTCTGCATTTCTTGTTCTTGGCATAAAATCCTCTAATAATTAGTTACTAATACTTCTCTCGTGGGGCGAACTTTATTATTATTGAAGCTTATATAATAACTATTTATCTCATGTACATTATATTTTTGCATCCAATTATCAAAAATTACATTGTGCGTACCTTTATTATAATCTGCAACTAAGTTTGAGATAGCCCACTTGATTTTATTTTTTGTTAATTCATCTAGTAATTCTAACAATTCCATTTCTTTATCTTTATTCCACAATTTGTTATATTCTGAGAATGTTATCAAATATGGTGGATCTAGATAAATAAAGTCATTTTCTTTATATGTTAACAAGTTTACAAATTCTTTATAGTCATAATTAAAGAAATGTACAGTTTTAGAAGAAACATTTTTAAAATATGCTTCAAGTGCGTTCACAACATTTTTATTAAAATCAACATTGCCAACAGGTAAATTAAAATCACCTTTTGAGTTAAATCTTAAAATTCTATTAAAACCATAAATTAGTAACAAATATAAGTCTAGTATATTATCTTTATTTTTATTATAGTTATCACGTAAACATCTATAACTTTCTTTGTTAAATTTTGCATAGTAGGTTTTGGGATATTCAACTCTCAATTTATTTGGAACAATATCTTCAATAAAAGAACGAGATAGCCCAAGATCTAGAATTCTATTTGTAACTTGTTCAAAAAATATTTCAGGACAAGATGAACAGGCACACAAGTAGTTATGCAGTTTTATCATATTTTTATCAATATCATTCAAAACAAATTTTCGAGCGTTTACATTTAAAAATACAGAACCTCCACCAACAAATGGTTCAATATAAGTCTTTATTTGTTTTGGAAAATAAGGCAGTATTTGGCTTAGTATGCGATATTTATCACCCACATAGAAAAATGGAGAACGTATCAAATTGTTGCTAATTGACTTCTGTAATAAAGAGGAATTCTTTATGGTCGTTAAAATCTGTTTTTCCTGAGTTGAAGAATTTATGCTTGTGCTCATACCTTATTGTTTTTCCTTTTGAATTTAATATTTCTTCTATTTGTTCCAATGAAATCTTATTTTTTGATGAACTACTTTTTGAATTATAAGTGTTATTATAAGAAACGGCAATAAATTTACATTGTAAATTGTTTATTAGATCTTTAAAAGCTCTTGGAGCTCTCGCTCTACAATATTCACTCATATTTTCAGCCGGAGGTTTTAAAGCAACACCTTCTAATTTTGGTTTTTCCCATTTTACAAGATTTTCTAATACATGGTAAAAACGACTATATTGTCTGGAATTATATGGTGGATCAATGTAGACGATATCAGCTTTTATTTCTTTTGACAATTTATTTACATCTTCTCTATATATAACAATATTTTTTATTGGTATTGGATTAATCATTTGATATGTAAATTGTTGTGGAATATCTTTTTTATGGAAATATGCTTCATAATGTCCAACAGTATTTGCAATTTTATCAATAGAATACACAAGTGAAGATATTAGTATATTTTTTTCTTTTTCATTAAAGAATTTATTTAACTGTAAATCTTCTCTTATTGCTCCAATTTTTTTTGCATCATCAAAATTGAAAAATTTTCCACCAAAATTAAGTGAAAAGTAGTTGTCTTTTAAACTCGTAACCTCTATATTATTCCACTCATTAATATATTGCATTAATTTTTCTTTATTCCAATTTTTATCATCAAAAAATGCTTTGTAAATTATATTGTTTGAATATAAAAAATCATTTACAATTAATTTATGATATCTTTGTGCTGCTTTTTTTGTTATAATAGCTGTTCCTGCAAAAATATCTGCAAAAGTATCACCATTACAATTTACTTTAATCAGATCTAAAATCCAATCGGATAAATCTACTTTACTTCCTATATAACGTCTATTTTCGAGATTAAACAATTGTTACTCCATAATTTTTTCTCATTATATATCAAACATGGTGATTTTATTTTTGTTACAAGTTATGGATTTTGTTTAACTGTAAATTTTTATGATAATAATAGCAGAAATACAGGTAATTATAGGATAAAAAGCTTTATTATAGTATCTTAAAATAAGTATGAATGCAAAACTAGAACGATAAAACAAACTTCTTTTGTTTTAAACTCAATACAAATGGTTTTGAATACTTTTTTGAATAGGTGGTGCTCTTACTATGTAAGTTTGTTTTTCTAATTTTGATATATTAAATGAGATATATTCTTACTATTTCCTATTTTTATGCCTAATTCATCAGCATAGACTACTGCTGAATCAGTTACATTTTGCCAAATACCCATTAAATAAATACAATCACCAGGCTTTAAAAAGTCCCTAACATTATTAATAAACTCAATAGTAATCATATATTCATCTGTGAATAAAACTTTTTTGGATGTAGTAATAAAATTTATCTGATAAATTAACCATTCCACATTTGGTAATATTGAATAGCTATCAATTTGCATATTATTTAAAATGTTTTCAAAAAGTTTAATCCCATTTTGATATTTAGGTTTCGTCATAAACTCAAACTCCTATATGAATATAATCGTGAAATAAATTGTTCTAAGTCTTCTTTTTCTTTGTTATTAAAAACCGTTATATGAAGATATTTTTTAAACTTTTTTTTGAAATCGGTTTTTAATTTGTTTTTAAAATTATTAAATTCGTTTATGTTTTGATTATTAAATTTGTTAAAGTATAGAATTATGTCTATATCTTCTATATTTTTATAATCGTAAATAAAAATTGAACCGTATATATATATTTGTGAGATAGTGTTATTTTTATTATAATTTATTCTTGCTTTTAACCATGTTAATATGTGATATAACTGATTGTTTTTTTGTCGAGAAATTGCCTTTTTACAAATATATTTTGCAAAATCTTTCGGAAATTGATGATTTGAATAATCAAAAGATCTATTTTCAACATGCTTTTCAAAAGAGATAACATGCTGTTCAAACTTTAAAAATAAATCTTTTTTATCTATAGGTATTAAATCTTTGTTATTATTAATTAATTCTATAATTTTTTGATTATTTGGATTGATTTTTTTTGATTGTATTAAAGCCCAATTATCAATTTCAACTTGCCCATTTGATTGGGAATTTAATGCTGGATTATTTTGAATAAATAATTTGTGATTTTCATATAAAATATTATTAACATCTTTACATAAATTTAATAACTTGTATGATTTTGAAATAAAGATTTTGTATACATAATTAAATGGTATTTTACTTATCAGATTTATAATAATATCTATCATTTGCATTTGAGTGTCCTTAAGGTAATCTGTTTTATTATATTTTTGTGTTGGAAATAAAAATTTTTATCAATAATTAAAACCTCTTCATATGTTAAATCATAAAGTTTGTAGCCCATTATGTCAATTAATTTTTCATATTCTTTTACTGCTTCCTAGTTTTATTTGTTTTCAAGGAAATCTTCAATTTGTGTTAGTTCTAAAATTTGTCTACAATAACTGAAACTTTGTTTTTTATAGCTTATATAGGCAGGGAAGGTGAAAAATAACCTAATAATTTTGTAAATTGT
>USCK01000013.1 GCA_900553205.1 uncultured bacterium
AAATCTTCGATTTTCTCGCAATGACTTGTTATTAAGTGAATAAGAAATTATTATCATCTTAATAACTTAGTCACTTAACTCTTATTCACTTATTGAAACTCGCAGTATTCTCTAATTGGACATTCATCACATTTTGGCTTTGTTGGTTTACAAACATTTTGACCATGGGTAACCATTAAAGTATTTATATCCAACCAATATTTTTGAGGTAACTTCTCTCTTAAAGCAAACTCTGTTTCATCAGGAGTTTTGGTATTTACATATCCTATTCTATTAAAAATCCTATGAACATGAACATCTACACATATTGCAGGGATTCCAAAACCTTTTGCTAATACAAGGTTTGCCGTTTTTCTTCCTACTCCATTAAATTTAGTTAAATTTTCTATTGTGTCAGGAACTTTGCCGTCAAGTTTGTTAACTATTGTTTTGGAAAGCTCAATAATTTGTTTTGCCTTATTTTTATAAAACCCAACAGGATATATTGCGTTTGCCAAATCTTCTTCGCTTACTTTTGCCATTTCTTGAGGAGTTTTGGCTAACTCCAACATACGCAAAGTCGCAGGATATGTAGTCTTATCGTTTGTTCTCAAGCTCAATATACAAGCTATCAAAACCAAGTACGGATTGTGAAATGTTTCCATAAGATTAACAAATTCACTTCGTGGTTGGTTGGCTGATTGTAAAATTTCTACGATTTTATCAATATTAATCATTTGATAAAAGACCTTCAATATCCAAACTTGTTTTTAGTTTAAGTGCAAAAATATTGTTCATATCAAATTTCGCAAGTTTAACGGCATCTTTTTCTGTTGTGATAATATTACCTTTTATCTTAGAAATATCTGATTTTGTGTATTGGTGGTGGTCATCAAATGTCACTTTTTTAAGTATTTCATAATTATTTTCTAAAAATCTGTAAAATTGAGTTGGCTGTCCTATTGCACACATTGCAGTTACAGCTTCACCTGAAACTAGATTATCACCTGTTTTGATATTATAAACATAATCAGGAGTTGCAGAACAAACAAACGCATCACATTTGAACTTCTTACCCATTATTTTTGCCAGTTTTTCGGCTCTTTGGCTGTCAGTAGATTTATTCATCACAATTAATTTATCTACTCTATCAAATGCTTCTGTTCCTTCTCTCAAAGGTCCTGCAGGAAGAAGTTTTTCGTTTCCGAAGCCCATTTCTGAATCTACAAGCAAAATATTCATATCTCGATGGATTTTTCTATGTTGAAAAGCGTCATCTAAAATGATTCTTGTAACACCAAAATTTTCTATTGCATATTTTGCAGCCTTAACTCTGTCTTTACAAGTCAAAACAGCGCACATATTAAGATTTACTGCTAGTAAATAAGCCTCATCGCCTGCTTTTTCTGCCGTTTGAAAAAGATTAATACCATCAGAAATAACATTAACTTTTTTGTTAGATAGTTTTCCACCATAACCTCTTGTGATGACTGCAACTTTTTCACCTTTTTCAACAAAATGCTTTGCCAACGCCATTACAACAGGAGTTTTGCCAACACCACCAGTTGTAAGATTTCCGACAGATATCACATTCGCATTAACTTTTTCTTCTTTTAAAATGCCATTGTCATACAAATTGTTTCTAAGTTTTGAAACCAAACCGTAAAACAGTGAAAAGAATTCAAGCAAATCTACAAAAAAGCCTTCGGCATTTTTATCATAATGAAGTTGTGTAATTTTTGATTTGAAATTCAATACGGTTCACCTAATTTCTTGAACTATATTATCACAAAAAAGGACTGCTTATCAAGCAGTCCTTTTTTTCTATAAAAATATCATTCTTATAATTCAATATTATTAGAAATAATATCCATTTCTTGAGCAGATGCGTAAGCTGAATTGCAGCCACAGTCACAATAAAGAACTTCACCTGTTGTACCTGATGACAAGTCAGAAGCCAAGAATAAACCTGCTCTACCAACATCATCAAGAGAAACATTTCTGCCAAGAGGTGATCTTGCAACAGCTGCTTTAAGCATTTTAGAGAATCCAGAAATACCCATTGAAGCAAGAGTTTTAACAGCGCCTGATGACAAGCAGTTAACTCTGATACCTTTAGGTCCAAGGTCAACAGCTAAGAATCTCATAGCTGATTCAAGAGCAGCTTTCGCAACACCCATAACATTGTAGCTTGGTACAGATTTGATAGAACCAAGATATGTTAATGCAAAGATTGAAGAACCTTCGTTCATAATAGGTTCTGCGTTACGAGCAACTGTTACTAGAGAGTATGCACTTACACCAAGAGCAGTGTTCCAAGCATCAACAGTTGTATCAACAAATCTGCCCATTAGAGCTTCTTTTGGTGCGAATGCAACAGCGTGAACAACGAAATCAAGTTTGCCGTAAACTTTTTCACATTCTGCAAATACTGCTTTTACTTCGTCTTCTTTTGTTACATCACAGCTCATTATGATTTTAGCACCCATGCTTTCAGCAATAGGTTTAACTCTTTTTTCCATAGCTTCGCCGGCGTATGTGAAAGCAATTTCTGCTCCGGCTTCGTGAAGTTGTTTTGCAATAGCGTAAGCTATACCATGAGTGTTAGAAACACCAAATATAACACCCTTTTTACCCTTCATTAAATCCATATTAATATCCCTCTCTATAAATTTTGACACACTCATAATAACAAAAAGACATACAATTAGCAATTAACGGTTTTTAATTTTGTGGTTTTATTTTTGTGAATCATAATCTTGTATCCATGTTATAATACTCTCTAAGGGAGTATTTATTTATGGAAACTTTTGATTACGGAATTATTGGTGCCGGGCCTGCAGGCTATACAACTGCGCTTTATTTAGCAAAACAAGGAAAATCGGTTATATTGTTTGAAAAAGATGAAATCGAGTCCACGTCTGTAAACAGAGGCTGTATCCCAACCAAAATACTTTTGCATACTGCCGAATTATATCAAAATGTAAAAAACGCAGAGAAATTCGGGATTTATGCCGATAATGTAAGGTTTGATTATGAAAAAGTTTCTGAACACAAAGACAAAATAGTTGCAAAATTGCGCAAATCTTTAGAACTTGCAATCAAACAAGCAGGCATAAAAGTTGTTAAGGCTTCTGCAAATATTGTTGTTGATAATATTGTCGAAGCAGATAGCGAACAGTATTCTTGCAATAAAATCATTATTGCAACAGGCTCAAAACCTAGAGAAATAAAAGGCTTGGAGTTTGACCACAAGTTTATATTATCATCAGATGATATGTTGAATATGACCCAACTTCCTAACAAAATTGTTATTGTAGGTTCAGGCGCTATCGGTGTTGAATTTGCAAGAATTCTATCAGCTTTTGGAGTCGAAATTGTACTTGTTGAGCTTGCAGATAGGCTTGTTCCTCTTGCTGATTGGGAAGTTTCAAAACGAGTTGAGCGCCAATTCAAGATGAAGAAAATTAAATATTATACAGAAACGAGTATCAAATCTATTGAAAATAAAGTAGTAATTTTATCAAATGATGAGAAAATAGAACCTGATTGCGTGCTTGTTGCAACAGGTCGAGTTTGTGCAGATGATAATAAATACGATGCAGAAAATATTTCGGTTCTTGGTGATGCTTCTGCCGAAATTCAACTTGCGCATTATGCAGTATCTCAGGCTAAAAAACTTGTGTTTGATATCCCGTTTGATAAAGATTTGATACCGTCAGTAATTTATGGTTCACCTGAAATTGCTTGGGTTGGTGAGGTTGAAAAACAAGCTACGGATACAGAGTTTAAAAAAGTTGTATTCCCGATATCAGCTCTTGGCAAGGCTCATGCAGATGATAGTATTGACGGATTTATAAAAATCCTTGCAAAAGATAACAAAATCGTAGGTGCATCTATTATATCAAATGAGGCGTCTGCTCTTATTCAACAAATTACTATTGCAATTCAAAATAATATTTCTATAGATAAATTGAAAGAAGTTTGTTTTGCGCACCCAACATATTCAGAAGGTATTATGGAAGGAATTATGCAGTTATGAAAAGACTTCCCGATTATTTGAAAAGAAACATTATAGATAATGAAAAAACAAAAACCGTTCGCAGAATTTTGAAAACAAAATGCCTGAATACTGTTTGTGACGGAGCAAGATGCCCTAATAAAAATGAATGTTATGAACATCATACTGCAACTTTTTTGATTATGGGGAATGTTTGTACAAGAAACTGCAAATATTGTAATATCTCAACTGCAAAACCTGAACCATTAGATAAAAATGAGCCTAAACATATTGCAGAGGCCGTTCAAGAATTGGGGCTAAAGTATGTTGTAATAACTTCTGTTACAAGAGATGATTTGCCTGACGGTGGCGCAAATCATTTTGCCGAATGTATAAAAGAAATTAGAAATTTATCACCTGATATCAAAATCGAAATTTTGACCCCTGATTTCAGAAGAAAAGACGGAGCGTTGGATACAATTATTGAGGCTCACCCTGATGTGTTCAATCATAATATAGAAACAACTCGTTCTGTTTTTAAGACGGCAAGACCTTTAGGCGATTATGATTTGTCGTTAGAGGTTTTGAAATATATAAAACAAAACAGTGATATCAAAACAAAATCAGGGTTAATGGTCGGGCTTGGTGAAACAATAGAGAATATTGAACAAACCTTGATAGATTTGAAAAATGTAGAGTGTGATATTTTGACTATCGGGCAATATATCCAACCTTCCAAACAACATCTTGAGGTTGTTAAATATTATACATTGGAAGAATTTGAAGAATTAAAACAACTTGCACAAAAAATCGGACTAAACAAATACCAAATAGGTCCGTTAGTCCGAAGTTCATATAATGCCAAATTGTTAAATGATTAAGCTTACTTTTTAGGTGGGTAAGTATATCTTGTATCCCCTTTACCTGTTTCTCCTGGGTTTTTCATAGCAGGTGCATCTGCAAGTGTTGCCATTGTTAAGGCTTCTGCAACTTGTCCATCAGCATCTTTTTCACCTTTTGTAATGCCATCAATTATATTATAAGTATTAAGAGAAATATCATTACTTTTATCGTGTGGTGCATTATAAGTTATTGATACTAATTTATAAGAAGGTTTTTTAGTTTTTTCGTCTATTTCTACAAAATTATAGGTATAAACATTTCCTTTAGCTTCATCACCACTAGAATATGTTGTATCTGTAATCTTAAATGTTTTTGGATAACCGAATTCATTATTCTTTCCAACATCTGTTATTTTACCATGTACCTTTTCTGTGCTTAATATATCGTTCTTGGCAGAGCCAACAGCCGCTTTATTTGTCGCAGGTGCTTGTTGAGCATTTGGTGTTTGTGGAGCTTGTTGAGTTGTTTGGTTATTATTTGTAGCAGGTGTTGCAGGTGTAGTAGTTTGGTTTGTTCCTGCTACATTTATTGATGCTCCACCGTTACCAAATAATGAAGGTAATTTCCAATTACTGAAATAACTGTTCCAATATCCTGATGTAGGAAGTCCCAAGTTCAAAGCTGTAGAAGGTTGAGCTGCTTTAGCTTTGTTTCGCCCGAACAGGCCCATAGCCCACATGCCAAGTGCTGTAATACCAAGCCCGATACCTCCGGAGAGTAAAGTAGTACCCCAAGATTGTTCTTGGTAGCCTGTACCACCCATAAAGATATTTACGGTTTTATGAGAAGGAAAACCTTTGAAGGCTTTGTCATAATCGCCGTCATTCATCCAACTGCCGTCAATACGATACTCGTTGAATAACCCCGGAGTGTTGTTTTTCCAAGTGCTATATGTATCAAAGTTGGAACTATATCCACCTCTATGTCCGTCGTAGATTCCACCAGACATTTTAAATATCTCCTCTTTGTATTATGTATATATAAAGTATATATTTGTTAAATAATTGCTTAATTTGGTTCGTTATGTTTACAATTTGTTACATTATCCTTAAGGTAGTCTTTTCATGTCCTTATATAATTGCGTATTATCACTAAATAATGTATTATTGTTTTGAGGTGAATTATGAATAATAAAATTGTTATATTAGAAAATGACAAAGATTCTGCAGAAATAATAAAATCATACTTGTCAGAAATTGAAGGTGTTGAAACAGATAAACTCTTTGATAATTATGATGAAGGGGCAACTTATTCTATAGAAGCAAAACCTCACATTGTATTGTTAGCTTTGTCTAATGATATTGAGCAGTCAAAATCAATGATACAAAAACTAAGCAGTCAAAATATTAATGTAATAGTTTTATCTGCAAATTATACAACCAATTTGGTTATTCAAACACTTCGAGCAGGGGCAAAAGATTTTTTATCAAAACCTTTGATAAAAAAAGATTTTATAGCTTCTATTAATAAATATAATAACGAAGATAAAAAAATAATAAATAATTCAAATATTATATCAATTTTTTCAAACAAAGGTGGTATCGGCAAAACTGCTATTGCAACAAACCTTGCAGTAGAATTTGCAAGACAAACCCGAGAAAAGGTCGTTCTTGTTGATTTGAACCTGCCGTTAGGTGATATCACAACATTTATCAACATCAAGCCTTCAATAAGCATAACTTCTGCTGTTGAAAACGCAACTCATAATGGCGCAGAAGCAGTTTTAAATGCTTGTAAACAATATAAAGATACCAGTTTATATGTTTTGGCAGAACCTATATATATGGAAGAAAGTCACACCATGACACCGACACATATTTATAAACTATTTGAATACTTGAGAGAGTCATTTACATATATTCTTGTTGATGTCGGTACAAATATAGATAAAATGAATTTGAAAATATTAGAATTGTCTGATTTGATTCTGTTGGTATCAATCGTAAATCTACCATTAATCAGGAATTGCCAGCGTTGTTTGGACTTGTTCAACAACCTTGGTTATGACGAAAACAAGACAAAAATCGTTATAAACAGATATCTAGAGAATGACGAAATCAAAACAGAAGATGTGGAAAAAGTTTTGAACCAAAAAATATACTGGAAAATCCCTAACAACTATTTCGCAATCATGTCATCTATAAACAAAGCCATGCCTGTATGTGAATTGAACGAAAACTCAAATGTAACCTTGAGTTTCAGTGGTTTGGCAACCAAATTGCAAGAAGATATTATTGCAAAAGACTTGGAGAAAAACGCTTAAAACCAACAAAATAGTAATGAATAAGTGTATTTTGTGTGAATATAATTGTAAAATGTACAATTAATGTATGAAAAACTGTTAAAAACATCTAAAATGTAATAAATGTACAATCTACACTTTATGGAAAAGCCTTATTATTGCTACACTGTGAATAAATATTAAATAAGTGTAAAAAAAACACTTGACAAAAAATTATATATGTATAATAATATAAGTGTTAAATGAAGTGTAAATCAAACACTTATTTAACCCCAAATATGGAGGGAACAAAAATGAAAGTAATGAAAATAAATAATATAAATACACATATTAAATTTAGAGAAAACACTGCAAGTGCTACAATGAGCAACAGAGAAGCAGGTCTTATGATTCAATCTCAAAACGCTGCAGTAAACTTTGCTAGAGATAGATATATCGCTGAACAAGCTGGTTCAGTTGAAGCTGGTCCTTTAAAAGCTTTAGGTTATAAGTTATACAGGACTTTCGGATATTTAACCAACCATGAAACTCCAAAAAGCAACAAGCAACTAAATGTTGTTGCATAATACACATAATAGATAAATATATTAATTAACAGAACACATAAAACACCAAGTTACTTTTATAAAAAGTAACTTTTTTTTATCTCGCAATTTAAAGTATCTGCATATAAAAAATAGTTATTAACTAGCAAAAAATATTTTTATGGTACTTATAATAATATCAACCAATATAGGAATTATTATGAACAAAGATAATACTCCTGAAATTATTATTGAAAAAAAGACGGAGCAAAAGTTGTTTATGATATAAAAAATAGTGATATCAGTTTTGATATAGACGGTGATAAAATAGAAAAAATTCGATAGGGATAGATTATGAATTCAATATCTTTCGGGCATAGCAAAGCAATGAGGCTATTGCCAATCGCTATAATTGCTCCTTTGATAGCAGGTACTCCAACCGTAACCGGTTCTAATGCTGCAAATAATGAAACCAAGCTTTTTGAGGTGCAAGATTCCACAAAACAATATGAAAATTCAATATTGTCGCACCCTAAAGACGGCACAATATATGTGCTTCCTTGTTATTACCCTGATTTACTTAATAATATTAATCGCTAAATCAACTTTTCCAAAAGGTGCACTAATCTGATATCCTTGAACACTTGAATCAATTTTTTGCTTGATTTCATGTGCAATTTCAATACCAATTTTCAAAGCATCTTCTTTTGTATTAGCTTTTTCCATTCTTTCAATAATTCTGTCAGGAATTTCTACCCCAGGAACTTCATTTTTTAAGAACAGTGCATTTTTCAAAGATACCAATGGCCAAATACCTGCAACTACAGGTATTTGTTTGTATTTTGAAGTTATATCTATAAACCTTAAAAGAGTGTCAGCATCAAAAACAGGCTGGGTCATTACGTATTCTGCACCTGCATCAATTTTGTTATAAAAATGCTTGATTTCTTTTTTCAAATTTACTGCACAAGGGTTTGCACCAACCCCTATTAGAATTGATGTTGGAGGGTTTATTTCGTTCCCTGCAATATCTTCACCACGATTCAAATTATGAATAACTTTTGTTAATCCAACTGCATCGACATCAAAAACAGCAGTAGCTTGTGGATAGTTTCCCAATTTTGGAGGGTCACCTGTTATTACGAGATAATTTTTTATTCCAGCAGCATATCCACCTAGTATATCTGATTGCATACCAATCAGATTTCTATCTCTACAACAATAATGTAGTATTACTTCCATACCAATTTTTTGTTCAATCATTACCCCTGCAACCATAGGTGAAATTCTTGCACTTGCTCTCGGCCCGTCAGGAATATTTATTGCATCAACACCAACATCTTTACATTTTTGAACCTTCTCCAACATTGGAGTCAAATCTACAGAACGAGGTGGAGTTATTTCTATTGATATAGCTTTTTCTGTTTTAGAAAACAATTTTTTAGCAAAATTACTTTTTTCTATCGTAGGAGTTACTGTTATATTTGTATTTTGCACTTCTATTTTAGAAATCTCAACATGTTTTTTTACACCTGTCAAAGCTTTTATAGTTCGAGCCATCTCTTTTATATGTTCAGGGTTTGTTCCACAACAACCACCTACGCCCATAACGCCCATATTTATATAGTTTTTACAATATGATGTAAAATATTCAGGCGTACTCAAGTAAATCATTCTTCCATCACGTTTTTGAGGGTGTCCGGCATTTGGTTGAACAACTAATGGTTTAGAAATACTACCAATAACTTTTTCAACAGCACTAAGCATTGCATGAGGACCTATAGAACAATTCAAACCTAATATATCTACGGATTGAGATTTATCTAGTTTTTTGAGAGCAGTAACAATGCTCAAACCTTTTGGAGTTTCCATTTCTTTCGTCAAGGTCATTGATGCAATAACAGGAATATCAAACTCTTTTGCAATACTTGAAGCCAAAAGTAATTCTTCTATATCAAAGAAGGTTTCAAATATTATTCCGTCAATCTTAGCTTCAACTAAGGCTGATATTTGTTCTCTGTAGCTATCTTTTACCTGCTCAATGTTTTCAGGGGTTAAAATTTCGCCACTGCTAAGGTTTGAACCGATAGAACCCAATACATATACTTCCTCACTGATAGATTTAGCCAGTTTTGCACCTGCAATATTTATTTCTCGTACTTTATTTGCCAAGCCGTATTTCTCAAGTTTTATTTTGTTAGCGCCGAAAGTGTTTGTTAAAATCACATCAGCACCTGCAGTAACATAATCTTGGTGAATTGATTTTATCAAGTCTGGGTTTGTTAGGTTCAATTCGTCATAACAAGTATTTAAGAATACGCCTTTTTCGTATATTACTGTACCCATAGCTCCGTCAAATATTAGTGGAGTAGTTTTTATTCTTGATAAAAAAGGTGTTTTCATTTTAAACTTGCCTCATAATCTTGTCTTAGCTTATCTTGTTCATTTTTTATTTCTGAAATAAATTTAGCATCTTTCATTACAATTTTTTGCGCCGCTACGGCAGCTTCTGAAGCATTATTCGTTTGAACGACCAAACCGTTATAGTTTGGTGCTATTTTTAAAGCTGTATGCAATTTGCTTGTTGTTGCACCACCTATCATTATGGCAGGGAGTTTAATCCCTTCTTTCTCCATTGTTTTAGCAACATTAATCATCTCATCAAGTGATGGTGTTATAAGACCTGAAAGTCCTACGATATCAGGCTTATATTTGATTGCAGCTTTTAATATTTCAGAAGAACTTACCATAACCCCTAAATCAATAACCTCAAAATTATTACATTTTAGAATAAGTGATAATATGTTCTTACCGATATCATGAACATCACCCTTTACCGTTGCGATAACATAACGTCCAATATTTTTACCACCATTGTTTTGCAAATGAATTTGCAAAATATCAACGGCCTCTTTCATTATTCGTGAACTTTTTACAACTTGAGGTAAAAACATTTTTCCTGCACCAAAAAGTTCACCAACTTTATTCATACCTTCAAGCAGAAGCTTCTCAATAATATCTATTGGTGAATAGCTTTTCAGCGCTTCTTCTATATCCTCAGCCAAATGTTTATTTGTACCTTTAATAAGAGCATTTTGTAACCTTATTTCAATAGGGTCATTTCTCCAATCATCTATTTTTTCTTCATGTTTTTCTGATGTAGTTTTTATAGTTTCGGCATAATCCAAAAGCTTTTGAGTTGCATCAGGTGATTTGTTTAAAACAACATCTTCAACCAAACTTTTTAGAGGTTCTTCGATGTTGTCATAGATTTCTAACATTGCTGGATTTACAATTCCCATTCTTAGTCCAGCATTTATTGCGTGGTATAAAAATACTGCATGCATCGCATTTCTTACTTTTCCCATTCCTCTGAAAGAAAAAGATAAATTACTAATACCACCTGAAATCATAACTTTTGGATATTTAGCTGTAATAATACGAGTGGCTTCAATAAAATCAACAGCGTTGTTATCATGGTCAGCTATACCCGTAGCTATTGGAAAAACATTCAAATCAAAAATTATATTTGAAGGCGGCATACCAACTCTATTTACCAAAATATCATAAGCTCTATCTACTATTTCAATTCTTCTTTCTATAGAATCAGCCTGTCCATTTTCATCAAAAGCCATAACAATGACAGATGCACCCAAATCTTTTATTTTAGTAGCCTCTTTAATAAAATATTCTTCCCCTTCTTTAAGATTGATAGAATTAACAATAGATTTACCTTGTGTACATTTTAACCCAGCCTCTAAAACTCTAAAATCGGAGGAATCTATCATAATAGGAACTTTTGCAATATCAGGTTCTGATGCAATCAAGTTTAAGAACTCTATCATTAAATCTTTAGAATTTGAAAGGTCAGAATCCATATTTATATCAATAATATTTGCACCATTTTCTATCTGTTCTCTTGCTATTTCTAGAGCCTCATCAAATTTATGCTCATTAACCAATCTTGCAAACTTTTTTGAACCTGTCACATTTGTTCGTTCTGCAACCATAACAAAATTTTGATTACCATTATACACAAAAGGCTCAAGACCTGAATAGGATTGATAATTTTCTATGTTAGAAACTGTATGAGGAGTTATATCTTTTACTGCATTATATATTGCATTGATATGTTCAGGAGTAGTTCCACAACAACCTCCACAAATATTTAAAAGTCCTTTTTGAGCAAGTTCTCGATATCCTTCTGCCATCATTTCAGGAGTTTGTTCATATTCGCCAAAAGCATTAGGCAATCCGGCATTTGCATATAAACTTATTCTAAATTTATTATATGTTCCCAACTCCTCAATATAAGGTATCATATCTTTAATACCCAAAGAGCAGTTCAACCCAATAGACAAAGGATTTGCAAATTCTACACTATAATAAAAAGCTTCTAAAGTTTGTCCTGATAATGTTCTACCTGATTTGTCAGATAAGGTAACAGAAAGCATTATCGGAATATCTTTGTTTTTTTCTTTTAAAACTTGTTTTATTGCGTATATGGCAGCTTTAGCGTTTAGTGTGTCAAAGATAGTTTCTATAAGAAAAATATCAACATCACAATCTGCAAGGGTTTCAACCTGTTCTTTGTATGTGGCTACCAACTCATCAAATGTAACATCTCTGTACGCAGGATTCATAACATCAGGTGAAATAGATGCTGTTTTATTTGTTGGCCCAATAGAAGCTGCAACAAATCTAGGTTTTTCAGGTGTTGAATATTCTTCTGCAACTTCTCTTGCTATTTTTACTGATTGAACATTTAATTCCTTAACATAGTCAGATAGGTCATAATCTTTTTGTGATATTGAATTCGCAGAAAAAGTGTTTGATTCAATTATATCTGCACCAGCCTTCAAAAAGGCTCTATGGACATCTTTAATTATTTCAGGTTGAGTAATAGAAAGGAGTTCATTGTTTCCCTTCAACTCTGATT
This sequence comes from uncultured bacterium, assembly GCA_900553205.1. Classification (GTDB taxonomy): domain Bacteria; phylum Cyanobacteriota; class Vampirovibrionia; order Gastranaerophilales; family Gastranaerophilaceae; genus UMGS1585. Next base: position 12,588 of record USCK01000013.1, read on the forward strand.
TATGGTTTTTGAATCTTTCTCCACGATAATCTTCTTCTGTCAAGTGTGATTTTTGGAGCATTGTTCCCATAGCCCCATCTAGAATTAAAATTCGCTCATTTAAGCATTTTTCCAACAAATCTCTTCTATTCATAATTATTTTATTTTACATCAGAAGGGTAATTCTGTCTGTAAAGATTTATTTATTACAAATCATTTTGCAAACTTCTTTTTATGTTATTATTGTTTTATTGTAGCATATTATAAAGAGGGAAATATTGTGGAAATAAGACAAGAATTTATTGAGCAAGCTAAAATTTTGGCAAAAAACGCAGAAGTATTACCTGGTGGTATTGAAGAATTAGCCGTAAAACTTCAACATGCACATGATACAAACACTCCTTTGAGAGTTAAATTAGGTATGGATCCAACTCGTCCAGATTTACACTTAGGACATACTGTTGTAATGAGAAAGCTAAGAAAATTTCAAGAGCTTGGTCATAAACTTGTACTTATTGTAGGTGGTGCTACAGCTATGATTGGCGACCCTTCAGGTAAATCTGAAACAAGACCAGCTTTAACAAAAGAACAAGTTGAAGAAAATGCAAAATCATATTTTGAACAAATGTCTATGGTTTTAGATGTTTCAAAAGCAGAAGTTGTTAATAATGCAGACTGGTTACATAAACTAAACTTTATGGAGCTTCTTCAATTAGCTGGTAAAGTTACTGTTGCTCAAATGATGACTCGTGATGACTTTGCAAAACGATATGCAGAAGGTAAACCAATATCAATCCACGAATTTTTCTATCCGTTAATGCAAGCCTATGATTCTGTTGCTATTGATGCAGATATTGAATTCGGTGGTTCAGACCAAAGATTTAACACTTTGCTTGGTCGTGATATTCAAGCTGCATACGGCAAAAAATACCCTCAAATGGTTATGTTATTACCACTTATTGAAGGTACTGACGGACTTGTTAAAATGTCTAAAACTTATCCTGAACATTGTATATCATTAACAGATTCAGCTAATGATATGTTTGGAAAATTGATGAGTATTCCTGACACTTTGATTCCTAAATATTATGATTTATTAACAGATATTACTCCTGAAGATTTAAAATCTATTGAAGAACAACTTGAATCAGGAAATATTAATCCTAGAAATATAAAACTTCAGTTGGCTCATACAATTACGGAAGAATATCATGGAAAAGAAAATGCAGACAAAGCTCAAGAAGAATTTATAAATGTTGTATCCAACAAGGGAATACCACAAGATATTCCTTCTGTTACTATAGAAAACGGTAAAGGTATTCTTGACTTGTTACTTGATTTGAAATTTGTTCAAAGTAAAGGTGAAGCAAAACGTCTAATCCAAGGTGGCGGGGTTAAAATCGACGGTGATAAGATTTCAGATTTGAATTATACACTAAATATTGAATCAGAAGCTGTTTTGCAAGCTGGTAAACGCAAATTTGCTAAATTAGTAAAATAAAAGGAAATTCTAAAATGAAAGTTTACAATAATGTTATAGATTTGATAGGTAAAACACCTTTAGTCAAATATAATGAAAATATCTATTTAAAACTTGAATTTTTAAATCCTTCTCATTCTGTGAAAGATAGAGCATCTTATTATATGCTAAAAGATGCTAAAGAATCAGGCAAAATAAACGATGATACTGTAATAATTGAACCAACGAGTGGAAATACCGGTATTGGACTTGCTATGTGCTGTGCTGTTATGGGGTTAAAGATTATTATAGTTATGCCTGAAAATATGTCAGAAGAGCGCAAAAAACTCATAAAAGGCTATGGGGCAGAACTTGTATTGACACCTAAAGAAAAGGGAATGCAAGGGGCTGTAGAAAAAGCAAAAGAATTAGCTAAAGAATATACCAATTCTTTTATACCAATGCAATTTTCTAATATGTCTAACCCTAAAGCACATATAGAAACAACTTCAAAAGAAATACTTGAAGATACTGATGGCAAAGTCGATATTGTTGTTGCAGGTATAGGGACTGGTGGTACTGCTATTGGTATCAAAAAAGGACTAGGTGATAAAGCTAAGGTATATGGTGTTGAACCATTTGAAAGTCCATTGATTACAAATGGTGTTGCAGGCCCTCACAAAATTCAAGGTATCGGTGCAAATTTCATCACAGATATTTATAAATCAGGCGAACTTGATGGTGTTATAACAGTAAAAGGTGATGATGCCATAAAAGAAGCTAGAAACCTTGCTAAGACTAAGGGGATAATGTGTGGAATTTCATCGGGTGCTAATTTGTACGCAGCAAAAGAACTCGCTAAACAAAACCCTGACAAACTAATCGTAACTATTATGTGCGATTTTGGTGAAAGGTATTTATCTACAGAACTTTTTGAGTAAACAATTATGATAATTAGAGCGATAAATAAAATTAAAGAAGATATTAAAGTTATTTATGATAACGATCCGGCTGCAAAAAATATTTTTGAAGTGTTGTTTTGTTATCCCGGATTACAAGCCTTAATATCACATAGAATTGCTCATAAGCTTAATTACTGGCATGTACCTTTTATTCCTAGATTGATTTCGTATCTAACTAGAATAATTACAGGTATAGAGATTCACCCTGCAGCATCTATCGGAAATCGTTTTTTTATAGACCATGGCGAAGGTGTTGTTATTGGTGAAACAACGATTATTGGAGATGATGTTTTGATATACCAACAAGTAACACTTGGTGGAACAGGAAAAGAAACCGGTAAAAGACACCCTACAATAGGAAACAATGTTATTATTGGTGCTGGTGCTAAGATTTTAGGGAATATAACTATCGAAAACAATGTAAGAATTGGTGCCGGGTCTGTTGTCGTGAATGATGTTCCTGAATACTCAACAGTTGTAGGTATCCCCGGAAAAATTGTTCATCAAAAATTTGTAGCGCCTGATGGAACTCTTATGCACAATAGAATCCCTGACCCTGTGACTTGTGAATTAAACCGTTTGAAATACGAGGTCTTAGAACTCCAAGAAAAGGTTAAAAAACTTGAAGGTGACAATAAGGAGTTGTAGTATTTTAAGTTACTAAGAGTTAAGTTATTAAGTGAATAAGAAATAGTTATTTTTTTGATTGTTAATTTCTTAATAACATAGTCACTTTGCTCTTAATATCCTTTTGGGGTATATATACCTGCATTTGCACAATTAATACAGACCCTCATCTTATTTAATTGTAAAGTTTTGTAACAAAAGTATATAAAAATGTTTACAAAAATATTTATATAATGCATAATGATTGTGTAAGAAATAAGTAAGAAGGTTACAAACAACAACTATTACATCAGACATTAAGTCTAGTTAAACAGCTATTTACTTATTTACCCGTTAGATACTTATGAAGTATTTAACCAAAATCCAAAAACTATCACAATATATAATTTTGACTATACGCAGAGAGCTTTTCGAGGTTTGTCGAACTGTTTATGTTGCCGATGGTTGCTGGATTTACAGCTAAAGGAATAACAACTAAATACAGGAAGTAAATATAATTTCGAAAGGAGATTGAAAGGTATGGCACTCACAATCAACACAAACATGGCGTCACTTCAGGCGCAACACGCATTGAGCAGTTCGACAAAATCATTGAACTCTTCAATTCAAAGAATGACAACAGGTTACAAAATTAATTCTGCAAAAGATGATGCAGCAGGTTTAGCAGTTGCAAACAAGATGAAAGTTAAATTATCATCAGTATCAGTTGCAGAATCAAACGTTCAGTTAGGTAGTTCTATGTTAGATACTATCGAAGGAAACTATGAAGTAATCCAAGACCACTTGCAACGTATTAGAGATTTGACCGAACAGTCAGCAAACGGAACTTATTCTACAGATTCATTAACTGCGATAAGTTCAGAAATTAATCAAAGATTAGATGAAATTACTCGTGTAGCAAATAGTACAGAATACAATGGTTTGTATTTGTTAAACGGTGATTTCGGTGAAAAAGGTAAAAAGGGTATTGACCTTCAAGTTGGTATTACATCAAGTACAAATTCAGTTATCCACTTAGACGGTTCATTGTTCAATTCTATTCAAGCTTCAGCATTGACTTGGATGGTTAAAGCTAAGAATACTGATGGTAAAGATGTTGATGCAACAGGTATGAAACAACAAGAATTTGCTGATACTTGTGCTGGTCTAGGTACAACAGCAAAATTAGAAGGAACTCAAGGTGCAAACCAAATGTTAGCTGTATTAGATAAAGCGATAGCAACTATTACAGAAAGAACAACATTATTAGGTGCTACTCAAAACAGATTAGAATCAGCATCTGATGCATTACAAGTTCAATCAGATAACTTAACATCTTCATTATCTACAGTAAGAGACGCAGACGTAGCTGCAGAATCTTCAGCTTATATCTCAGCTCAGATTTTGCAATCAGCTTCAGCTTCACTGTTATCAACAGCGAACCAAACTCCATCAATTGCGTTGAACTTAATCTAGTAGGTATATAAGTATGTTAAATAAAAAAGAAAATATAAAAATCTAAATATAGCTGTTGATTGTGATATGAAACGGTAGGTTTTCGAAAGAAACTTGCCGTTTTTTTTATAAAAAAGGTGAAAAATAACAATAATATTCTTAGTTTTGAAATAATATTCAATAATTTGTAGAAAAATTTGTAAATTTTTATAATTTTGCTTCTTTTTAATATTCTTTATAGTAGAATTAAAGTATGGATAGAAAAGAATTTTTAAATGTTAAACGAATAGTTATAAAACTGGGTACAAATGTATTAAGAAATGAAGATGGGGAAGTTGCTCTATCTAGGATATATTCTTATATAGAAGATATTTCAAAGTTAGTGAAATCAGGAAAAGAAGTTATTCTTGTAACATCTGGTGCTGTAGGACTTGGTAAAAAGAAAATTGGTTTATCAAATACTGACGGTGTTGCCTTAAAACAGGCTTGTGCAGCTATTGGACAAAGTAAGTTGATGTCTTTGTACGAAGAAGGATTTGATACATACAATGTTGTCGCAGCACAAATTTTGCTTACTGAAGATGATTTTTCTCAAAGAAAAAAATATTTGAGTCTTAGAACGACTTTGAATAGATTGTTAGAAATGGGTGCAGTTCCTATTATTAATCAAAATGATACAGTATCTGTGATTGATTTTGATGATATGTTGAGTTCTGTTCAAGTATGTTTTGCAGATAACGACAAGTTGTCAGCACTTGTAGCGAGTGAACTTGATGCGGATTTGTTATTGATATTATCTGATGTTGACGGGTTGTTTGATGCAAATCCTAAAGTTAATCCAAATGCAAAAATAATCAAAGAAGTAAAAGGTGTTACAGATGATATAAGGGCTTTGGGTACTGATGCCTCTGAAGGTGGTAGAGGTGGAATGAGGACAAAACTTGAGGCTGCAAGACTTGTAACTCGTTTTGGCGGTAGGGTTCTTATTGCTAACGGTAAAATTCCTTATGTAATTAGTGAAATCTTTAACCAAAAAGATATTGGTACAATGTTTGTACCAAATAACGAAAATCTATCAGAAAAGAAACGATGGATTGGTTATGCAACCAATATTTTTGGAAAATTAATTGTAAATAATGGGGCAAAAGATGCTATTCTTAACAAAGAATCAAGCCTTTTACCTATTGGAGTAATAGGTGTTGTAAACGATTTTAAAAAGGGCGAAGTTATATCTATTCATGATGAAAATGATGTTGAATTTGCTCGTGGTATTGTAAATTACAACTCAGAAGATTGCAGACGTATTATTGGTAATCATTCAAATGAAATTTTGAAGGTTTTAGGATTTAAAAATTACGATGCAATAATTACTCGTGATAACATAACAATTTTATAGAGGTGTTTGATGGATTTTATAGAAATTGCAAAAAACGCAAAAACTGCATCAATAAAAGCTCAAAAGCTTTCTAATGATGTAAAGAATTCAGCTTTGACTAAAATAGCAGAGAGTCTAGAGGCTCATAAAGCTGAGGTTTTTGATGCAAATAAACAAGATATGATTGAGGCTAAAGCTTTGTTAGATAGTGGTGAGATATCTCAAGCTATTTATAATCGTTTAAAACTTGATGAAAATAAAATGCGTGATATGATTCAAGGTTTGATTGATATTTCAAAACTCCCAGACCCTGTAAATAAAAAGCTTATGGAAAGAGAACTTGACGAAGGTTTAGTTTTGACAAAGGTTTCTTGTCCTATAGGTGTTTTAGGGATTATTTTTGAAGCAAGACCTGATGTAATTTCTCAGATTTCGGCTCTTGCTATCAAATCATCAAATGCAGTTATCTTAAAAGGTGGAAAAGAATCTACAAATACGAATAAGGCAATATTGGGAATTATTAATTCTGCGTTGGATACGATAGAAGGTTTTCCTAAAAATATGTTAAATCAAGTATTCTCAAGAGATGATGTAAAAGAAATGCTTTCTGCGGACAAATATATTGATTTGATTATTCCTCGTGGTGGAAACTCTTTGGTTCAGTTTATAAAATCAAATACGAAGATTCCGGTTTTGGGACACGCAGATGGAATATGTCATATATTTGTTGATGAGACTGCTGATTTAGAAATGGCTAAGAAAATTATTGTTGATGCAAAAACACAGTATCCTAGTGCTTGTAACTCAGTAGAAACTCTTTTGATAAGTGATAAATTCCCAAATGATAAAGAACTTTTGGATTCACTTGTTGATGCAGGTATTAAATTGATTGATAAGCCTGAAAGTTGGCATAAAGAATATTCAGATAAGATTTTGGCTTATAAATATGTATCATCTGTTGATGAAGCGATTGACCATATTAATGAATATGGTTCAGGACATACAGAATCTATAATTACTTCAAACAAAACAAATGCAGAACATTTTATGGATTTAGTTGATTCTGCAGGTGTTTATCACAATGCATCTACAAGATTTGCAGATGGGTTTAGATATGGGTTTGGTGCAGAGGTTGGAATTTCTACAAACAAAACTCATGCCAGAGGCCCTGTTGGTATGGACGGACTTGTAATATACAAATACAAGCTTAGAGGTTCAGGTGATACTGTAATTAATTATGTAAACGGTGAAAAACACTTTACTCATAAGGATTTGTTATGAAAATAGGTGTTGTAGGGCTTGGTTTAATAGGTGGCTCTATTTTTAAAAGCTTAAAGGCTCTAAGTTATGATGTAATCGGAGTTTCAAACTCTCAGACAGGAGAGAATATTTCTTCTGATTGGAGTATGTTGTCTGATTGCTCGATTGTGTTTGTATGCTCGCCAATGAATAAAATTATCTCTGATTTAAAAAATTTAGAGCAGTATGTTTCGGAAGATACAATAGTTTCTGATGTTGCAAGTTTGAAGGAATTTGTTGTAAAAGAAAAATATAATTATAATTTTGTTCCATCTCACCCTATGGCAGGCACAGAATTCTCAGGGTTTGAAAATTCTTTTGAGGGTTTGTTTAAGGGTGCAAAATGGGTTTTGACACCATTAAATAATATTGTTCCTGATGAGTTGAAACAAGTTATAGTAGATATGGGTGCTAAAATTGTTGTAACAACTCCAGTTGAGCATGATGAGGCTGTAGCATTGATTTCTCATATACCTCTTGTGTTGTCGCAGGCTTTGTTTTTGACATCAGATGATAATGAACTTGCTAAAAGACTTGCATCATCTGGGTTTAGAGATATGACAAGATTAGCCTTGTCTAGTGAAGAAATGGCTTGTGATATGGTAAAAATGAATTCTTCTAATATTCAAAAGTCATTGTTAAAACTTTATTCAAATATTGGAAGCTTGATAAAAGAAAATTACCCTGAAAAAATACATGACATAAAAGTAAAACGTTCAATAATGTATAAAGATGGTGTTAATAATTACCCTTGTGAGTAATTGAATTTTTATAATACCAGTATTATTTTTATACTATGACTACAATAATAGGTATAAAATTAACAAATAGATTAGAGTTATCTAGTGAGTTTCAAAATATAATTACAAAATTCGGTTGTGCAATAAAAACTCGTATAGGTTTGCATAGTACGTGTAGTAATGTTTGTGCAAATTGGGGAACAATACTTTTAGAGGTTATAGATGAGTCAAAAGTCAGTGAGATAAAACGAGATTTATCAAGACTGGAAGGTGCTAGAGTTCAGTCAATGACATTGTAGGAATGTTGTTTTATTATTTTGAAAAAGTTTTGCCTGTTCGAGCAAAAAACTTCTAAATATTCAATAGTTTTTTACCCTTAGGGTAAAAAACTTTCTGCGTTGTAATTGTTTTGAGAGTTTTGGAATTTACTTTGTTATGCTTCGGGTGGAAGTTTTTGGGTTTCTACTTGTTCAATAACCTTGAATATTCCTTCAACTTCTTCCTTGGTCATACCTTGTTCGCATTTTGCAGAGTAGTAGCCTGATTCAGCACCAAAATACATTACATAAATTTTGTCGTTGTTTCCTCTGATATTGATATCAACACCGTTTGGCAGAGCAAGAATCGTGTTTTGCGTGTATTTTGTGTAGTCGCCACTGTTGTCGCCGTTATTGACTTCGCTTTGTGATTTTCTGACGGTTACATATCTGGTTTCATCGAGGGGATATGTTATTTCTATCATATCCTTCATTGCTCTTACTGTGTAGTTTGATAAAAGCATTGGGAATTGAAACCCTGCGATTTCTGCAGCTTTATTTAGATTATCTTGGCAGTCAGACCAAGGGGTTGATATTCCTATCAGGTTGTTATTGGTACAAGCTGAACAGGTTATAATAATTAGAGTTAGCAATATTTTTATAAAGTTATTCTTCATTGGATTTCCTCTTTTTTGTATAATAGCATAAAAAAAAAGAGGCTAATTGCCTCTTGGAATTAAGAATAGCTGGAAGTATGAAAAAGATTTAATACATATATTAAATCTAAAAATTTAGAATTTTAATATTACCCGAGTTTCTATATTTTTGGAAAAAGTTACTAAGTTACTAAGAGAATAAGAATATGATACTTTATGTCATCTTGAGCGTAAGCGAAAGATCTCTAGCAAGAAGTGAATAAGATCGGAAGTAACTAAGTTACTAAGACTTATACTGTCATTGCGAACGAAGTGAAGCAATCCGGAAAATATCAAAAGACCTGCAAGTTTGTTATCAAGCGAAATATATGCCACTATGCCTTTAACATCTGATTTAGCTTCGTTAGTGATAATTATTGGTAACTTATTTTTCATACTCGGTGATTAACTCATCAATAAATGCAAGTCCGTCAGAAACTCTACCTTCTTTTACATCATCAAGTCCTTTTTTTATTTCGGCATTGATAATGTCTTTTCTTTTTTTAGCCATGGAAGTCTGAACTATTACAATCCCAATATTTGCATTTATAGCATCACTTAGTGACTTATACACTCCTGACGCTACCTGATTTTGTAAAAAACTTTTGACATCAGGTGATAGAGATATATTTTCCATGTTTAACCCCTTTTTAGGTGACTTATAACTTGATTGTAACAAATTTTTCAGATTTTTTCAATAAAAGCCTTATT
>USCK01000014.1 GCA_900553205.1 uncultured bacterium
GGGTTTGTAAGACTGGATTGCCACGCCACTGCGTGGCTCGCAATGACGGTGATGTTACTACGAGATTCTTCGGGCTACGCCCTCTGAATGACGGTAGAACAATGCACAATGACCAGAATGGTTTGGTGTTGATGTTTAGTAGTTCTAAACAACACAGGGCAACTCAAACCAAACCGGACAGCAATCGTAACCTGTTTAGAAAAGAGGTGGCATAATGGCGACCATAACTTTCAGTGGATTATCAGGTTCAGGATTGGATACAAGCTCTTGGGTAGATGCGCTTGTATCAGTAAAACAGACTACGATTACGAGCTTGCAGGCACAGAAGGAAGCTCAACAAAAACTCTTGAGCGTGGTCAATAATATCAAGTCCTTCTTTAGCAGTTTTCAAACCTGCTTGCAAAAAATAACAGATTCACAGTTTGGTATTGCATCAATCGACTTGTTTATGCAAAATCTGGCAAACTCATCGAATACCAATATTTTGACGGCGACGGCAACGACTGAGGCTGCAAGACAGACTTATGATGTTTTGGTTGACCAGTTGGCGACATCTACAAAGGCAACGAGTGGTTATACCAAATCTGAAACCAAGTATGCGACATTGGATACAACACTTGGTAAACTGGGTGCAAAAGCAGGTACTATCACTGTTAATAATCAATCCTTCACCATCTCTGAGAATGATACTATAAAAGACTTGATAGACAAGTTCTCAAAGGTTGGGGTTGTTGCCTCTTTTGATAGCAAAAAGAGCAGATTCACAGTTGGCGCATCTATCAATGAGATAAACGATGGTGCAACGGGGTTGAAGAATGTTTTGGGACTCCAAAACACAAATATCACAGGCGCTGCATCAGGTTCTATTGTTTATGCAAATAAAGATACTAAGTTCTCTGATTTGGGCTTAACTGCAGGTAAAATTAATATTAACGGAATTGAACATAATGTCCAAAAGAGTGGAACAAATTATACAATACAAAAAGCTGGTGGAACAAAAGTCAATATCAACACAATTAATGACTTTTTAAATATTTTAAAAACAAATTTTGGTGCTGAAGCAACTATAGACAATCAAGGTAACATCTCCATCAGAGGTTGCGTAATCGGATCTGTTGCAGGTGGTTCTAACCTCAAAGACATCCTTAACCTTGCTGATGTTCAAGAACGTACTGTTATGAAGAGTAATGCTCTTACATGGCAAAAAACCAATGTTGCAGATTATTCAACTGCATTAAAAGATTTAGGGCTTACAGGTTCTAGTTATGTATTTGATATTGCGGGTACAAAGCTATCTTTTGGTCGCAATGCTAATCTTCAATTTATTAAGCTTTCTGCTAATGGCTTAGGTGTTGACTTTTCAGTTGATGAAAATGGTGTCATTACTGTAGATACTAATGGCAAAACTGTTTCAGGTACATTGTTAGATGCGTTGGGCTTGGTTGCAGACAAGAGTGGTACGACATTGACAAGCAACGCTCATACTGTTACATATAAAGCAACAGGCAGTACAAAGTTGTCAGATTTAGGTATTGCTAATACCGATACTTATATTGCATACAAGTCTGACGGTACTGCAATAACAGGTTCGATTAATAATGTTGCAGACCTGACTGTTGATGAATTTGTTGCTCAGTTAAAAACAAAAGGTTTAGATGCATCGTTTGATAACAATACCCAACAAATAGTTATCAATGATGGTTATATAACAGGTGCAGTTGCTAACAAATTCGGTATGACAAAAGCTACAGAAACTCATCAAGAGGCAGCGACAGTTGATACAACTCTAGCCAAATTGGGTGCAACAGGCAAACAAAGCTTGACGATCAATGGTGGTACTGCGAAAGAATATGAAAAAACTGCAAAACTTTCTGATGTTATAAAAGATATTACAGATGCTGGTGGAACAGTCGAACTAAAAGACGGAACAATGAAAGTTTCGGGCGTGACTTTGACAGGGACTTTGGCTGCATTGTTGGGCTTCTCTGCAACAACACAAGGAACATCTGTCACATCAGGGGCATTATCTGTTGTAACTAATTCATCTTCTACAAGTTCTAGTGCAGTTCAAGAAACGCAAAACAATCAAATAGCATTAACAACCAAACTAGGTAATATATTGGGACTAACATCAGGTTCTAAAACATTAGCTGTTAATGGTGGAACTTCTGTTTCTTATGATGTAACATCAAAAACTCTTAATGATGTTAAAACTGCAGTAGAAACGGCAGGTGGAACATTTACTATCAATGATGACAATACAATCTCTGTTTCGGGGGTTACATTGAGTGGAACACTTGTAACTGCTTTAGGTTTGGCAACTGTCGGCACTGCAACCTCTATGACAAGCAATAGAGCAATAACTGTCGGTGGGGTTGAAAATTATGCTACAACTGCCAATACTCTTGCAGATTTTGGTGCAACAGGTGATAAAACACTCTCTATCAATGGAGGGACTGCCAAGACTTATACCAAAACAACAGCATTGAGTACGGTTTTTGCTGATATAGCAACAGCAGGTGGTACGGCAACAATAAAAGACGGCGTTGTAACAGTATCAGGTGTGAGCCTCTCAGGTACTGCCGTAGATGTTCTCGGGCTTGAGGCTACACAATCAGGTACAGAAGTAACCTCGGGTAATTTGACTTATACAGCTTCAACCACTTCAACAAGTTCATCGTCACTAAAACCAGTTTCGGTTTCTGTTGCGACATCAGGTACTCAGTGGAGGTACCTCAATAGTGGTACGGAACAGGTTGTATATGTTTCTGATGTATCAGATTTTACAACAGGTAAAACATATCATGTTTCGACTGTTGATGATATGAAAAAGTTGGCAGAATTGACCAACGCCGGAGCCAATACTGCAGGCGTCAGATTTGTATTGGACAATGATATCGATATGGCGTCTGTTTCCAATTTTACGCCAATCAGTGCGACTGAAGCTAATGCTTTTGGTGGAACATTTGACGGTCAAGGTTATCAAATCAAAAACCTAAAAATATCAAACACATCTGTTGATAGATTAGGCTTGTTTGGCAGTGTTACAGGTGGCATAATAAAAAACTTGGGTGTATCAAGTGCTACTGTTGAAGGCAGACAACAAACAGGTATTTTGGTTGGTCAAGCTAACAATATGACAGTTAAGAACTGTTGGTCATCAGGTTCTGTTTCGGGAAATGGCTCGTTCATCGGTGGACTTGTAGGGAACATGAACTCATCAACGGTTACAGGTTCATATTCTACAGCTACTGTTAGTGGTTCAGCTATGGGTAAAGGTGGTTTAATCGGACAAGTTGGGTTTAATGGAAATGTTTCAAACTGTTATGCTGTAAGTTCTGTTACAGGTGGCTCGTTAAATGGTATTTTAATAGGCTCCAGTAGTGGTGGAGTTGTTGATAATTGTTATGCCGTAGGCTCCGGTACACTTTTGGGTGGACAACCCTATTGGAGTTCAGCAGGTTCAGTATTTACTAATTGTGTTTATACAGGTTCAGGAACCGGTGGAGAGTCTTCCGGAAGTCATGCTGATACTTTTACAAACTGTGCCAAAGTAACAACATCAGATTTACGAAATAGCAGTAAAATGGCTCAGTATGGATTTACTACTGATAACGGCTGGTTCTTTGAATCAGGTAACAATCCTATACTAATGGGTACAACAGGTTCAAATATATTGTATATCAATGGTACAAAGGAAACATTTAATGAAACTGATATCTTGAGTACTGTTGCATATCAAATCAAAAAAGCAGGTGGCACAATGACTATCAACGAGGACGGCTCGCTTGATGTGACAGGTGTTACTTTATACGGTGGCTTGGCTAACAAACTCGGTTTGACGACTACAGGTCAAAGCACCTCTATGTCATCAAATTCTGCTATCACTTTGAACCAATCCTTCTTGATAGAAGGCTCAACGACAATCGGTACTGATTTGGGAGTTTCGACAAGCAACCGTTCTTATGCAATATATGACAACTACGGTAATGTTATTGCCTCAACCACAACAGATGGTGCTACAGGTACGGCTACAATAGACCAATGGCTGGCATCTGTAAATACCAAGATGAACAGTTACTATGGTACAACAGGTGTTAATTATGCAAAAGTAGAAAACGGTGTTGTATCAATAGACAACGGCTATGTCAGTGGAGATTTAGTATCAGCTATTGGTATGACAACAACCTCATCTGTATCAGGTAAACTCATCACTGGGACAACTGCGCAATACAAAGAAGATTCCAAATTCATCGGGCTTGTATCAAACCAAGTTGTTCCTGATTCTATCACTCGAGTAAAAGATGTATCCTCTTTCACTGCAGGTCAAACATATTATTTGTCAGACGCATCTGATTTGAACAAACTAGCACAGTTGGTCAATGCAGGCAAGAGTACATCTAATGTTACTTTTGTAATGACAAACGATATTGATATGTCCTCTGTTTCCAATTTTGCTATGATTGGGAATAATTCTACCGAATTTAGAGGCACCTTCTTGGGTAACGGGTACGAAATCAAGAATCTGAAAATAAATAATACTTCAACAAACTTTACAGGTTTGTTTTCAAATGTTTACGGTGCGACAATAAAAGACCTTGGACTATCAAATGTTACAATAAACAATGAAAACAGTTCTACTAGTGTTGGGGCTCTTATAGGAAAAGCAGATGACTCAACAATTGAAAATTGCTACGTTTCAGGCGGTAGTATCAATTTTAGTATGGATGTTAAAACCACATCTTCTGTAGGCGGACTTGTAGGTTGGTCTTATGGTTCGTCTATAAATAATTGTTTTTCATCTATTGATATAAACGTAGGTGGCAAATCAGATACCGAGGTAACTACTGGCGGTTTAGTTGGATACTCCTTTATTAGCCTATCAATCTCTAACTCATACTCATTGGGGAATATAACTCAAAGCACACAAGGTGATATAGGTGGATTCGTTGGACTTACAGCAGAAGATTCTATCAATAATTGTTACTCAATGGGAAATGTCAAATCTACCAGCACATCTAACAATACAATCGGAGGTTTTGTTGGAGATGCACAGGGTACAATAACCACCAATGCTTACGCAACAGGAAAAGTTGAAACTGCGTATGAAGGTAATACTGCTACTATAGGTGGATTTGTAGGAGACCTCCTTGATGGTACCCTTACAAACTGTGTGTACAATCGAGATTCAGGGACTGTGAACAATGGTGCAGGATACGCAAATCAATGCGGGGCTATTGGGTATTCTTTGGCTCAAATAAATGCATCAGGCAACGGTTTGCCAAAACTCACAGGTAACAACCCATACATATATAGAGAAGTTCAAACAAGTACAACACTCTCTCAACTTGGGCTATCAACTGCATCTGACAGAACAATATCTGTCAATATTGATGGTACAAACCATACCCAATCATTTGGTGCAAACTCTACGGTTCAAGATGTATTGGACTACTTAAACGGTTTGACGGGTGTCAGTGCAACATTTGAAGAATCTCAACTCAGAATTGCTGCCAACACTTCTCAAAACCTTACAGTCGGGGGCAAGCTCGCAACAACCTTGTTGGGTACAATATCAGAATCAAGTATCTACGAAACACACAACACAAGTGATAAATTGTATTACTCACAATCAGGTGCTGCAATGTCAGAAGCTACTCGTGTTGGAGATTTGTTAGGTACAAATGAAGGTGGCACACTTAATCTCTTAGTACAAAATGTTGCTCAAATAACATTGTCTTACAGTGCAAATTCTACTATCGGTGATGTCCTCTTGGAACTCGCAAGCTACGGTATCAACGCCTCTGTAAGCAGTTCAGGTGTATTCACTGCAACCTCATCAAACCAAGTTACATTATCGGGTGATGTCGGCAGAGCATTATTAGGTTCAAGTGGAACAACCACTTATGCAGACAACAAATACTCATCAGGTCAATTATCCGTTATGAATCAACTCGGTGTGACCGGTGGGGTTACGCTTGATGCCTTTGGTGTATCATCAGGTAATATTCAAATCACAGACAAAGACGGAAACCTTGTTACAAACTTTGATGTAGATAACACCAAGACATTATCTCAACTTGCGTCTGCTTTATCTGCGTACGGTTTTACTCTGACAATAGATTCTACCAACAAAAAGATTTCTGTATCGTCAACAAACGGCAACA
The DNA here is from genome assembly GCA_900553205.1 of uncultured bacterium. Classification (GTDB taxonomy): domain Bacteria; phylum Cyanobacteriota; class Vampirovibrionia; order Gastranaerophilales; family Gastranaerophilaceae; genus UMGS1585. The sequence goes on from USCK01000014.1 coordinate 6,168, forward strand.
GATTGGCTGACGGGACATCAAACCTTGTAACCCAATTCAAACTCGATACTTGGACAGATACAACGGAAAAACTCACAGGTTCTACAACTCTTGCTCAAATGGGCTTCTCAAGTGGTGCTACAATGTCAGCTATACTTGACGGTACAACCACAATGAATATGTCATTTGGTGCAAACAATACTATAGATGATGTTATAACTGCTCTAGGTTCTTTCGGTATTGATGCCTCTATAGTAACAGGTACTACGGGTAACACTTTCTCTGCAACAAGCAATTCTCATTCTTTTGTATTCACAGGGGAATTAGGTTCTGCACTGCTTGACGGTACTACAGGGTATCAAAATAAAGAAATCGGCTACGAAAGCAAAAACCCTCTTACTTACAACTCTGCAACAGATATTCTCAAAGCCACTACGACCGTATCTGATTTGTTAGGCACAAAAGAAGGTGGTACATTGCGTCTTACTCTTGACGGTAATGTTATCAATCTGAACTACGGCGCTGATGATACTGTTCAGGATATAACAGATGATTTAGCTAATCTCGGAATTGATGTAACAATCAGCAGTACGGGAGTATTCTCTGCAGCATCAAGCGACAAGACATTTGTATTCTCTGGCGATATTGGCAGAGCTCTTCAAGGTGGTGCACCTACTTATACTCAACTTGGCAAAGAGTATCAATCAGGTGATTTGTCATATACTACAACCTCAAATATTACAAACAATTCTATACTAAAAGATATCGGTATCAATTCTGGTTCAATATTTGTATTAGATAGAAACGGTAATGTTCTTCACACAATAGATATTGACGAAAACATGACTATCAATCAAACTAAGGCTGCGCTCAAGTCTTATGGTATAGATATGAGTTTGACAGGTGGCAAGGTAACAATCTCATCAAATGACGGATATAGTTTAACTGATGGTTCATCTAACATGATATCTAAGTTTAAACTCCCTGCCTTCACTCAAACAACTGCAAAATTATCATCAGGGACAACTCTTGCTCAAATGGGATTCAAAGATGGTGCAGATTTGAACTTATTACTTGACGGAACAACTCCGACAACAATCTCCTTTGGTGCAACTGACACTATGCAAGATATTATGAACTCTTTGCAAGCTTTGGGTATTAATTGCTCAATCAATGCAACTAATGGTGCGTTTACTGCAACAAGCACAGAGCATTCGTTTGTATTCTCAGGTGATTTAGGTAAATTCTTAACTACTGGTACTGCCGGATATGTAAACACAGACAAAGGATACATCACAGACCCTCTTATGGTTGACGTCCCTGTTGTTACAAATACTTCAAAAAATCTTACTTATTCTCACGCTCTTAAGGCTACAGATACTTTAGAATCTATGGGGTTTGCTGATGGTGGTGTTGTAAGGCTTATTCTTGACGGTACAACGCCATACAGTTTCTCTTTCCTTGCAACTGATACTATGCAAGATATTATAGATACACTTGCAACGTACGGCATAGATTCAACTATTGATGCTGATGGCAAAATATCGTTCAAAAACAACGACCACTCCTTCACATTGGGTGGTGAACTCGGTTCTTATCTGACAAGTGGTGGTACTTATACAAACAAGACCACAGGCTATGTTTCAAGTCCGTTATCGTTTAAAACAACAGAAAAAGTTAGCGAAGATACAAAACTTTCTGCAATGGGTGTTGCAAGTGGGGCATTGAATATTATCAAAGACGGCGAAGTCGCTGCAACTATCCAAATTGATGAGGACACTACTGTAAACCAATTATTTAGTGCAATCAAGCCTTACGGTATGATAGGTTCTATCATTGATGACAGTGGTAACAAATGTATTCAAATATATTCAGAAGGTGATACTTACCTTGCCGACGGGACCTGTGATGCTGTAACAAAACTAGGCTTGAGCAAAATTGACAAAGGCGACTATGACGGGCATGTCGAGTACTGGAAAGCAGGTGCTACATCAGGCTTGTTGACAGAAGATATGCTCCTAACATCACTTGACAAAAACGGCAAAACTGCTGTTGGTTCATTAATATTTGAACTTGGCACAGGTGATGATAAAACACAACATATCGTAAATATTTCTGCAACAGATACAATAAAATCATTCTTGGATAAAATGGAAGCAGAAGGTGTTCACGCTGTTCTTGATAACGGTGTAATTAAACTCGACAACTCTGTTGATGGAATAACCTTCACAGGTGGTTCATCAGGTATTCGTGATACATTAGGGCTTGCAACAAGCACGATAGATGTTTATGCTACAAGCAGTCGAGCTCTGAACTACCAAGAAGATGTTACATATTCTGTTGCAAACTATGCTGACAAAGACACTCTACTTTCGACCGTTAATGTTACAAATGGTAAGATGAGTATATTTGTTGACGGTATTAAAACAGAAGTAACGGTTAATGATACAGACAAGTTCTCTGATATTTTCTCAAGAATAACATCTGCCGTTGCTGCCAAAACAGGTGTAACAGTTAGAGCAGGATTTGTCGATACTGACGGAAATATTGTCACTAATCCTGCAGACAAAAACACAGGTATAATCGGTATAGAGGTTGTCGGCGACCATAATCTTGTTGTTGGTGCATCTAACGATACAACCAACTTTGCAACAATAGCCAACCTTAAACAACAAACGGCCGAAAGGGTTGCAGGTTCTCGTGCATTGTACAAAGTAAACGGAAACTCACTCATTACAGGTGCAGGATTATTCAAGGACGGTGACATTACAGCAGGTACATTCACAATCGGTGACGCTACCTTCACTATTGATAACACAACGACCTTGAACTCTTTAATCAATCAAATTAATAAGTCTGACAAGTCTTATGCGTCTGCTTATTGGGATACTTTGTCCGGTACTCTTGTTGTACAATCAACTTTGAGTGGTGAATCGCTTATCAACATCGAATCAGGAACAAGCAACTTCACCAAGATTATGGGATTTACTGAATCTGTAGCAGGCAAAGAAACTCTTGTTACAGACCGTCAAACATTGGGTCAAAATGCTATTGTTAAAATCAACGGTACAACCGTAACATCTACTTCTAACACAATTACAAGTGATATCTCCAAAATCAAAGGGCTGACACTCAACCTCAAAGGTGTTTCTGCAGGTGAAACCGTTACTGTTACTGTTGAACAAGATGACGAAGGTATTTACAACGCTGTAAACGATATCGTAGATTCATATAATACCCTTATGGAAGGGCTAGAAAAAGAACTCGGTGACGGTGGTTCATTTGAACACGATACAATGTTCAGCATGATGAAAAACCAACTTAAACGACTAATGACCCAAACAGTCGGTGGTACAACGATTTACAGAAACCTTGCTGCAGTCGGTATTTCTACAGGTGAAGCTAAAGATAGTATTTCTACAGATGTTACTAAATTGTTAATTGATAAAGATAAGTTCATGCAAGCGTTGGACAAAGATTCTGATGCTGTTAAACAGTTGCTTGTCGGTACAACAACCAACCCCGGGGTATTCTTGAAGGTTAACCAAATTGTTGATTCTACGCTAAAAACAACAGGTTACATCGCATCTACCGAAAACTCTATTAATAAGAATATCAAGAAGATGAATACCAAGATTACTGATCTTACAGCTGCTCTGAACAAATACAGGGAACAACTTCAAACCAAGTTCAGCAGTATGGAAAGAGCTATTTCAAATATGCAAAATTCATACAGCAGTTTCCTAAAGGGCTAAAGGGATAGTGATTGTCAGTCAATCTGTCAGGCATAATCTGACCTACGACTTGTTTGAAGTTAATAAGTTATTAGGTGATTAAGTTACTAAGAAACAATTTCTTAATAACTTAGTCACTTAACTCTTATTAACTTTTAAAAAGAGATTCTTCGGCTAAAGCCTCTGAATGACGCATTTGAGGGGTAGTTTGCCTACTTAAATGTACCCATTTTGTTGCCTTGGGTATCGTATTGGGTGGTTGTTCCATTATTATTAAGTCTATAAATCCCGACTTTTTTGCCGTATTTGTTATAGCCGTATATATTGCCGTCGGCAGAGCGTTTAAACTTTACAGCATCACTATCAAAACTTGATGAAGATTTTGAGTTGTTGCTATATCCCGTATAGGTCGGTGTCGATACATATTTATTATTCAAATGATTGTATGGATTACCTATTCTTACAGGGTTTGTGCGTCTGTCTTTTGTCGCATATTCGCCATAGTTTTGGCTCCCTTGTTTAAACAAGTTTTCAGGGTTTCTGAAAATTTGGTTCTGACCCGAGAAGTCCGGCATGTAGTTGTTGTTATAATAATTCGGATTTGTTTGGGTTTGGGTCGTTGTTTTTTTAGTAGTTTTTTTAGTGGTTTGTTGAACAGGTTTTGCAGAGTTATCACTATATAAGTCGTACAAAGTACTCGCAAAAACATTATCAGCTATCCCAAAGCCGGTTGATAACAAGAATAAAAATATAACAAAATTACGCATCAATTATCTCCCAATAAAAATATATTAGCACTATATTTTTAATAAGGCTAATTTGTTAATGTTCGTTATAAAAATACTATTATACTTTTCTCTATTAATAAAATAATTAAAATTGACTCATAACACTTCCTAATTATAAAGAAATAAAACTCAAACTTGATTAGTTTTTTATGCTTGTAATGACGGGAAACTGCAAATAACTTATTAACTTTTATTAACAAATGAATCTAAAACTCTATTTTTTCTTTACTATTTTCCCTGTTTAAAATAGTATGATAGTATGTAGTAAAGTATATAATGTATAATTAATAAAAGAGGTTTAATCGTGGAAAATTTAGGACCAGATATTTTTGGAAGAAAAGATTCAACAGAGTCGCAAGCTAACAATTCGACTCCTTTAGCACCGGGTGTTGGCCCAGCAAAGATAAAAGTTATCGGTGTCGGTGGTGGCGGTGGAAACGCTGTTAACCGAATGATAAAATCAGGACTTACTGGTGTTGAATTCTGGTTAATGAACACAGATTTGCAAGTATTACAATGCTCATCTTGCGATAATAAATTACAACTTGGACCAAAACTTACAAACGGTCTTGGTGCTGGTGGTGAACCTCAAATCGGTGAAAAAGCTGCTGAAGAAGCACAACAAGAAATTACACAAGCTATTGAAGGCGCTGATATGGTATTCGTTACTGCCGGCATGGGTGGTGGTACAGGTACAGGTGCAGCTCCTGTTGTTGCTAAAATTGCTAAAGACCTAGGTATTTTGACAATCGGTGTTGTTACAAAACCTTTCTCTTTTGAAGGTAAACGCAGAGCTAATCAAGCTGACCAAGGTTTGGAAAAATTAAGAGAATCAGTTGATGCTTTGATTGTTATTCCTAATGACAAATTGTTAGATGTTGTTGATAGACGCGTATCACTTCAAGAATCATTCATCGTAGTTGATGAAGTTCTTCTAAGAGGTGTTCAAGGTATTTCAGATATCATCACAATTCCTGGTCTTATCAATGTTGACTTCGCCGATGTTAAGAGTGTAATGCAAGCATCAGGTTCTGCATTGATGGGTATCGGTCGTGGTACAGGTGAAGGTAGAGCTATCGAAGCTGCAAAAATCGCTGTTAATTCTCAACTTCTTGAAACATCTATCAACGGTGCATCAGGTGTTATCGTAAACATCACAGGTGGCCCTGATATGACATTACACGAAGTTACTGATGCAACAAATATTATCAATGATGCAGTTCTTGATGATGCAAGAGTTATCATTGGTGCTGTAATTGATGATAATATTCAAGGTGAAATCCAAATTACAGTTATTGCTACAGGATTTGAACTAAGATCTCAAAAACCTGTATTTGAAAGAGCTACAGAAGAAAAAACACCTTCTATCAACCCTGCTGATTTCTTCGCAGGATTCAACAGAGAAACTGCTGCTCCAAAAGCTGCAGACACTCTACCAAGCTTTACAAATATAGAAATTCCTGATTTCTTAAAAAAATAAACAAAAACTAATAATAAATTAATAAAAGACGGTTAATATAATATATATTAGCCGTCTTTTATAGTGGATAATAAATGTTTATTGTGAAATAATATTAGTTAAAAATATCTTATTTATAAGGAATTAAGAAAAATGAAAAATATTTTGAAGAAGCATGCAAGTATATTCATATTTGCAGGGATTACATTGTTATTTTATTTGATTTTCATATTCGGTTTAGGAAGTTATCCACTTCTTGATGCTGATGAAACAAGATACGCAGATATTGCAAGGACAATGTTTCGCTCTCATGACTTTGTAACAATGTACCTTGATGGTAGAGTCTTTTGGGATAAACCACCGTTATATTTTTGGATAGAGTGTTTATCGTTTGCAATATTCAAAACATGTAGCGAGTTCACTGTTAGAATACCGAGTGTTACATGCGCTATGCTTTCAGGCATTGGGTTATATTTTATCGGACGAAAGCTCATCTCTCGCAGATTCGCGATTCTGTCATCATTGATATTAGTGACAGGCGTTGAATATGTTATTTTTGCAAAAGTAGCTATCCTTGATATTGTATTGACCACCTTCATTACATTATCTACATTAAGTGGGTTTGTCACATATTTTGCCGCAGACAAAAATAAAAAATACTGGTGGTGGTTATTTTACCTGTTTTCTGCTTTAGCCCTCTTGGCAAAAGGTATCCCCGGGGTTGTTATACCCTTTGGTACTATGTTTTTTGTCGGATTATGGAAAAAGAATCTCAAAGAGTTCTTCAAACCTTCTTATATGTTGATTGGGGGGTTGATTTTCCTTGCTATAGCTTTGCCATGGCATATAATGATGTACAACATTCATGGTATGGAATTTGTCCAAGAATATATAATAAAGCATCATATTCTAAGATTTATAGGTTCGGAAACTATTGGGCGTGAACACAGCTGGGTTTACTTTATCCCTGTGTTTATTGTTGGTTTCTTACCTTGGACTTTGTCATTTATATTCTCTTTTTATTCTGTAATAAAAGAAAAAAAGAGATTAAAACTTGAACACTTTGTAATAATGAACCTTATCGGGTTTGTGTTTACCTTTCTATTCTTCTCAATAGCAAAAACAAAACTAATTACTTATATTTTACCTGTTTATCCGTTTGCAGCTGTTGTTACTGCGTATGTTTGGTATAAATATATCAACTACAAACTATTCAGAAAACCAATAGAATTATCTGTATATCTAACAAGTTCAGCGTTTTTGATAGTCGGGTTTGCAGCTTTAGTCATGAAATATTTTCTACCTGCACCTTTATACACAGAAATCAAGAGTGCTCAAGCAGGGGTAGCGTTTATCTTTATATTTACGGGTCTGTTGGCTCTATATGCAGTAAAATCTCAAAAAAGAATGTTGATGTTCTGCAGTTATGTATTTGTTTCTTTATATTTGAGTGCGTTTTGTATTCCGTCATTATTTAATGTTTGGTACAAATTCGGTCAAAACGATTTGATGAGTTACGGAAACTTTGCAAGAGAAAACAAACTTAACCTTGCAGCTTATTCTATAAACGAAAGATATTCTTTGCAATATTATTATTCAGGTGATGTTATTTATTTGAAAAGTCCTAAGGAAGGCGAATCTATATATGTAAAGAACACAAATATTGGGCATTCAATAGGTAACAATGTTCTTGTTGTAGAGCATAACAGATTAAAAGACCTGAAGCAATATGTTCATTTTGTAGTCTTAAAACACGGTGTAAGGTATGACCTTGTATATGACCCGAAATACTTGGATTTATCCAAAATTAAATAAATTTTTCAGTCTGTGAAAGCCCCTGAAATAGGGGCTTTTAAATTTTTCTCTCATACGAATGGTTGATATATTGAACAACAAATTAAAGCTAAAAAAAATTTTGCCGTTATCAGAACCATAATACGAATAACGAATATTGAAAGGAGACAGTTATGAGTCTAAGTATTAACACAAACGTTATTTCATTATCGGTTCAGAGAAGCTTTAACTCTACAACTACGAAAATGAATGAAGCGATGAAAAAGATGACAACAGGTTTTAAAATCAATTCAGCAGCAGATGATGCAGCTGGCTACGGGGTTGTAAAGAAAATGGAATCTGTATTAAGCACATACGATGTTGCTGAAACAAACGGACAAATGGGTTCAAGTTTATTACAAACTCAAGAAGGTGTTTTGGAAATTATTGGTAGTTATTTCCAACGTATCAGAGATTTGACAGAACAAGCAGCAAACGGAACTTATGCAACATCTTCAAGACAAGCAATCGCATCAGAAGTTGCACAAAGAATGAGCGAAATTAACCGTTTATGTGATGTAACAGATTTCAACGGCTTGAAATTGTTAGATGGTTCTCAAACAGATGGTGTTAACCTTCAAGTAGGTATCAATTCAGGTGATGAAAATGTAATCGTTCTTGATAAATCATTATTTGCAAGTGCTAAAATTACTTCATTAATGCAATTTGCAAAAAATGCCGGACAGTCAGCTGCAAATGGTGCAAAATCAGCTACCAATAAATATGAAGGAAAAGATGGTAAATTCTACGAGAGTGCAATGATTGCTCAATTATCAGATGATGGTCTTGCAAAAAATGGTAAAATTGATGCAACTAAGCTTACAATTACAGCTCTTTGTAACTCAGTATTCAAAAATGACAACTCAGCTCGTGCATTCTTAGATACAGTAGATATTGCTGTAAACGATGTAACTCAAAGAGCAACAGAAATCGGGTCTTATATGAACAGAGTTGATTCTGCAGTTGAAAGTTTAGGCGTACAAGCAGATAACTTAACAGAAGCAAAATCATTAATCAAAGATGCTGATATTGCAGAAGTTTCATCTGAATATATTTCACAACAAATTCTTCAACAAGCAGGTGCAACAATGTTAACAACTGCTAACCAAGTACCAAGTATTGCTTTGAACTTAATCTAATCATAAGCAATTAATTATATAACTAATGTTCCTTTCAATAGTAAGTCGATACGATTGTTTCGTATCGGCTTGAGTGAGATTATAATAAATAAACAGGCTATATTCCAGTCGATATAATATGTTTTAAAATTTATGTTACAATATGTAAAGAAGATAATTGAAGTTAAGCAATTATTTCAGCCTAGAAAACTTTATCATAGTATAATAGTGTGTAGAGGTTACATCAATGTTTGAAAACTTAAAGTTAATCCAAAAGCTTAAAAAAATTGACCCCAAAGCTATGTGGTTAAGTTTTGCGAGTTCGCAAAAGAGCCACCGTAAAGATTATGTTGAGATGTTAGCCGATAACAAAGAACTTCAAACTCTTTCTGACGAGAGAAGGCTGGAAGCGATGGTCAGAGAACAATTAAAGTCAGAGTTCCCTAATATAGAGAATTCTGCCAGCTATGAACTTCTTGTTGATGCAGTTGTTCATAACATCAAGAAAAAACAGCTTCACGCCACAGACGACATAAAATTTGAATAGTAAATTGTCGTCACAAGCTATAAAAAGCGGGATTAATTCCCGCTTTTTCTGTGTTTAGGAGTGAGAATTGTTAGTAATAGGTCAGGCTATGCCGGATAAATAGCTTAGTCATGTATTGCGTTTACATTTTTTACAAATTCAATATATATCTATAAATAAAAAATAAATCCCTATGTTGGGCAATACAAGAATTTTGTATTTTATAAAAAATATAAACGAAAGGGGTTGCAAAAAAATAAATTCTATGTTATTAATAATAATTATTAATAAGGAATTGTTATGAATAAAGTAGAAGAAAAACTCAAAGAACTTAAAAAACGATGTGGAGAAGCAAATATGCGACTAACGCCACAACGGATAGAGGTCTTGAAAATGATTGCGAGTGTGACATCTCACCCTAACGCAGAAATGGTATATGATGAGGTTCGCAAAGTTATGCCAACAATATCTTTAGATACGGTATATAGAACACTGGCATCATTAGAAGAATTGGGTTTGATATTCAAAGTTGATAACGAACTTCCTAAAACAAGATATGATGCAGACCTATCACCACATTGTCATTTTATTTGTACAAAATGTGGTGCTGTATATGATATTTTTCTTGATGAATATATCAAAGCACCTGAAGGGTGCGAACAATACGGAAAAGTATTACAAACAAATTTTCAGATCAAGGGGATATGTAAAAACTGCCTCTGATAGTTTACACAGATAGATACACAGTAAAGGAGAACAAACATGAAAAAATACGTATGTGATGTGTGTGGTTATGTATATGATCCAGCAGAAAATGATAACATTGCGTTTGAGGATTTGCCGGAAGATTACACATGCCCTCTTTGTGGAGTTGGCAAAGACCAATTCAGCGAAGAAGAATAATCAGAGAAGTAAACTTAAACCCAAAGCGAGCAAAAATCTTTGCTCGCTTTTTATTGTTGGTTAATAGAATTTATTTCAAAGTTTTGACGAATTCGACAACCTCATCAACATGACCTTTTATATCAATATCTCTCATTTCTTTCATCAAACGACCTTTTTTATCGATAATAAAAGTTGAACGCATTGTTATTGGTTGTTTTTCTTTATCTCGAATTTCTTTTTCGTCATGTTTTAGTTTCATATCAATTCTTTTATTTTGAATTTTATTTTTCATTTTATCAAGTTCATATTTACCTTCTTCAAACTTATCTTTTACATCTTCTTTGATATTTTTAAGAGCCTTAGCCAGTTTATGTTCTGTGTCTGATAAAATGCTAAAGTTTAGATTATGTTTTTCAAAGAATTTCTTGTGACTCTCGATATTATCAGGACTTACTCCTATTACAATCGTATCTTCAGGAAGTTTTTTTAAGGCATCTCTAAAATTCCCTGCTTCTTTTGTACATATTGGGGTTTCATCTTTTGGATAAAAATAAAGAATTATATTCTTACCTTTTAAATCTGCAAGCTTTATTTTTGTTTCTTTACCTTTTGAATCAAGACCTTTTAGTTCAATATTTTCAAATTTCATAATAAATCTCCTATATCAATTTTTTCTTGCAAAAAATGTTTGCATAACCAATATAGAAGAAATTTTTAAAATTACATTAGATATTATGGTGATATTTAGGTAAGATGATGTAGGGATAAATTTGTTATATTAAATTACAGATTTCTTGATATGTTGCTATATTTGCAAAAGAAAAACACCCCTTAAGCATTTGCTAAAGAGGTGTTTTTATCTTTTTATTTATTTACTCACCTTTAATTTCAAATTCACCACGAGTTTGAATTTCTTCACTCATTTTGTTAATGAAATCATCTACGTTATAAGTTCCAATTTGACCTACTGCACGTTTTCTAACAGCAACAGAGTTTGATTCTTTTTCTTTGTCACCTACAACACATACATAAGGTACTTTGTGTTGTTGTAGGGCTTCTCTAATTTTGTAATTCATACTTTCTGATCTGTCATCAAGTTCTGCTCTGATACCTGCAGCTCTCATTTTTCTGTAAACTTCTTCTGCATAATCTGTGTGTTTATCAGTTGAGATAGGAACAATAGTAACTTGATTTGGTGCAAGCCATAATGGGAATGCTCCTGCATAGTGTTCAATCAAGATACCATGGAATCTTTCCATTGAACCAAATATTACTCTGTGTAACATTACAGGAGTTTTCATACTACCATCTTTGTCTTGATACTTAATTCCAAAGCGCTCTGGCAAGTTGAAATCAAGTTGAATTGTAGCACATTGCCAAGTTCTACCAATAGCATCTTTAACCTTGAAGTCAATTTTTGGTCCGTAGAATGCACCATCACCTTCGTTGATATCATATTTCATTCCACGTTTATCCATTGCTTCTTTCAAACCAGCTTCTGCTAGTTCCCAGTTTTTCAATTCACCTACATAGCTTTCAGGTCTTGTAGATAATTCAACTTCAAAATTCATCTTAAAGATTTTCATTGTATCTGATACAAAATCAATAATTTCATTGATTTCACCAACTAATTGTTCAGGAGTACAGAAAATGTGAGCATCATCTTGAGTGAAGCCTTGAACACGAGTTAAACCAGCCAAAGCACCTGATTTTTCTTTTCTATAAACAGTACCCAATTCAGCCATTCTTAATGGTAATGAACGATATGAATGTCTGTTTGCTTGATAAATCAAAATATGGAACGGACAATTCATAGGTTTAACTACAAATTGGTCATCTGAATCTTCGTCTTTTTGGATAAAGAACATATTTTCTTTGTAATGGTCCATATGTCCTGAAATTTCCCAAAGTTTTGATTTAGCAATTTGAGGAGTGTTTACAATAACATAACCACGTTTTCTGTGTTCTGTTCTCCAATAATTTTCTATTTCTTCTCTTACTGTTGCAAGATTTGGGTGCCACAATACAAGCCCACCACCGATTTCTTCTCTTACAGAGAACAAATCAAGTTGTTTACCAAGTTTTCTGTGGTCACGTTTTTCTGCTTCTTCCAAGAAAGTTAAATATTCTTGTAAATCTTCTTTATTCCAGTATGCAGTTGCATAAATTCTTTGAAGCATTTTTTTATTTTCATCGCCTCTCCAGTATGCACCTGCAACTTTTAATAATTTTATTGCATTACCTTTTATATAAGATGTGTTTGGAACGTGAGGACCTGCACATAGGTCATTAAATAACACATTTCCGTCTTTGTCTTTCGTTAGATAAAGAGTTGGGTTATCGTTTCTGTGTTCTTCAAGTAGTTCAGCTTTATAAATTTCGCCTTCTGCTTTGAATTCTGCAATTTGTTTATCAACATCTTCTACGTTTACTTGTTCAAAAGTAAGATTTTGTTTAAGGATAGATTTCATTTCGTTTTCGATTTTTTCTAAATCTTCGTGAGTGAATGCGTATCCATCTGTTAAATCAAAATCATAGTAAAACCCATCAGCCGTTGAAGGTCCTATAGCCAACTTTGCTTGAGGAAACAATTTCTGTACTGCCTGAGCCATAATGTGTGATGCTGAGTGTCTAAGAATAGACAAAGTTTCTTTGTTCTTTTCCATAATCTTCTTTCTGTCCTTTAGGCATGTTGTAAATTTTTGCTGAAACAACAACATTTGTTCCAAAATTTACTACCATGGGGTGGACTCCCCTAACTATTACAGTAATTATTCTATCACGGCAAGTAGGTTTTGTAAAAGTGTTTTAGAATGAATAATTATCTATGCAGATTTTAATTGAATTTTTATCTCATATCCAAGTCCATCAAGGATTTTATTAATAGTCGCAATAGTTGGAGATTTTGTTCTTCCATGTAATAAATCTACAAGGCTTGTTCTTTGCATTCCAATAGACTCTGCAAACTGTTTTACTGAGGTTCTGGCTTTTATCACTTGTTCTAAAGAACGAAAGAACTCCGTATAATCGCCATCTTCTGCAAATTCAAGAAGACTATCTCTAAGATAAATATTTTGATTTTCTTCATCTTTTAACCAATCATTTACAAAATCATTATGTTTAATTGTCATTAAATTTACTCCTATTTAGATAATCTTCATAATAAATATTAGCTTGTTTTATTGTCTTATTTTGATTTGATTTATCGCTTCCAGCAATTATTAAAATAATAACATTATTTAATTCTTTAAAATAAATACGATATCATTTCCCAAAGTCTAATCGTAATTCACTTAATTTACTATTTGACAGATGCTTACAATCACCATATAAACCATTTTCTAAACGATTGATTCGTTTGATAACTTTCGATTGATACTCTTTAGATAAAGAATAAAACCATTCAATATATGGACACTTGTCATCTTTTGTTGTGTAATATTCAATTTCTTTAAGCATACTATTATCTATAGTGTAGCAAATTCACGACACTTTGTCAATCCATTACCCCAACTTCTAGCCTTTTACTGCCCCTTCATTTTCGCCTGAGATAAAGTATTTTTGCATAGCTAAGAAGAATATAACAATAGGAATAGTTGCAAGAATAGAACCAGCAGCTATAAATCGCCAGTTTGAACTAAACAAACCTTGCAAGTTATTAATACCAACAGGCAGAGTGTACATACTATCTTTTGTAAGTACAATACTGGGCCATAAAAATTCACCCCAAGAACCAATAAAAGTAAATATTGCAAGAACTGCAAGTGAAGATTTTACTAACGGAAGGCAAACTTTTACAAACATTTCAAATATATTGCACCCGTCAATTATTGCCGCTTCCTCAAGTTCTCTAGGTACTTTCATAAATGCTTGACGCATTAAAAATATTCCAAAAGCATTTACTGCAAATGGTAGAATTAGACCTAAATAACCCATGAAATTATTAACGCTGTCAATAAGATTCAGTTTAATTGTAATTAAATAAACAGGTAGCATAATTGACTGGAATGGAATCATAATTGTTGCAAGAATAGAGAAGAATACAATTTTTTTACCCTTAAATTCCATTCTTGCCAACGGATATGCGGCAAGAGAAGATAATATAAGGTTTAACAATACTGTAAACCCTGCAACAACCATACTGTTTATAAAATATCCAATAAAGTTGACCTTATGCCAAACTCCAATATAGTTTTCCCAAGTGAAATCTGTAGGAATAATTGTCGGAGGATATGCAAAAATATTTTCATTAACACCTTTCAATGAAGTTGATATCAACCAAATAAAAGGAAAGATTGATAAAAGCGAAACAAATATCAATACTGAATGTATAGAAATTTTTGCAAGAATCTTCTTTAACATAGAATAATAATATCATTAATTTAGAGAAGTTGGAAGAGTTTTTCCTGAAGTAAGAGTGTTGTTAGGTGAATAAAAACATT
>USCK01000015.1 GCA_900553205.1 uncultured bacterium
ATGCGTCAGCAGCAAAACTGCCTGTTTGACCCAGTCCACCACCTGCAAATATTGGAATCTCACCTTGACGACCCTGATGTACTGCAGCCAAATAACAATCTCTTAATTTTGATGTTATCGGGTGTCCTGTATGGTTTAATGAAATTTCATGCGCAGCTCCTGTTCCTGCAGCCAAACCGTCTAGGAAGAAACCTCCGACAATGTTATACGGATCTCTTAACAGGTTGTTATATACAGAAACGCTTGTTGCAGATGAAGCTACTTTTATTGCAACAGGAACTCTGAAATTAAAGGCTGCGTTCATTGATAAAAACATCTTTTGAACGCTTTCTTCGATTGAATATAAGCCTTGATGAGTTGGTGGACTTAACAAATCAGCTTTTGGGACACCTCTGATTTCTTGGACATATTTGGCAACTTTATTTGCCATAAGCATACCACCGTCACCTGGTTTTGCACCTTGACCGATTTTGATAAGAATACCAGCAGGGTCTTCTACCATATCAGGCATAGCATCAATAATTCTGTTCCAACCGAAATGCCCTGATGCAATTTGTAGAATCATATATTTAACATATCGAGATTTCAGTAATCTTGAAGGAATACCACCTTCACCCGTACACATTCTGACAGGAATACCTAAAACTTCATTAAGGTAAGCAGTAGCTATTGCCATAGCTTCCCACATTCTCCAAGATACGGCACCTATTGACATATCGCCCATTATAATTGGATAAATCCAATTATTTGGAGGTAGTGTGGTTGTTTCGATAATGTTTTCACCTTCAACTTTAAAATTAAGTTTATCTGCAGACAATACTCGACCAAACGGAGTTTTTAGTTCAAATGTATGTCTGACGGCATCAAGAGAAGGGTCAGTCATTTGTGAAATTCTGCCGACTTTGATTTTATCAAGAGTTCTTCCCTCTGTGTTAAGGTTTGAGCGTCCACCTTTTTTGATTGATTCACCTTTTTCTGCCCGATATCTTACAGAATATTGGCTTTCGAGGTTTCTGTGTACTTTTAAAGCTCCATTCGGACAGACCATTGTACACATTCCACAACCTCTGCAGTGATGCTCAAATGAAATGTTTTGTTTGATAACAATAACTTTTTCAAGTTTGTTTTTTTCTGTTATAGAACCTGATTTTTTGCGTTGTTCAATGGCAGGTTTTATAGCTTGGAAAGAACAAGTCGCAACGCATTTACCACATTGAATACATTTTGTTTCGTCATATTCAACAATCCAAGGTAAATCATCTAAATGTAATTCGTTAACCTTTACTGCTGCCATCTTTCCACCGTCAAATCGTTATTTACTACTACCATTTCTCTTTCTTTCGGATAAATATCCATGCGTAAATCTCTGTTTGGAAGTAAATCATTTACCCCTGCAACTTCAGAAGTCATTATTACGGTGTTTTTATCTCTGCCGACAACAACAGGTCTGAGTTTTTTAGAGTCGCATACACATATTAATCTACCGTCAGGAATTACTCCTAAAACAGTATTTGGTCCATTTGCTTCTAAATGTTCAAGAGAAGCTTTTATTCTTAATAGCACATCTCTATCTTTACGCTCATTAATCTTGTTGTAAGAAAGTGGATTAATGACATGCATAAAATATTTCAATGGCCATTTTAAAACTTTGTTTACATAATGCAAGGTATATAAGAAGCATTGAGAATCTGATTCAAACCCGACATATCCTTTATAAAGTCCTTGTTGATATAATTTGTTCTTTTCATAAAAAGTGTTTTCTCCGTTTACAAGAACGGTATAACCTTCTAAGACAAAAGGGTGTGCCGCATAACGCACAATATCATAGTTTGTGTTTTGTCTGCATTGAGCAGTAATGATTTTTGCACAAGGGCTACCTTTGTCTTGCCAAAGATTGAAATATGTTCCGATATCTTTTGGACTACCGATTTCTTTAAGCGTAAGAATATCAGGCCAAAAAGAATATATGAATCCTGAATTGTTTTCATCAAGAGCTTTTCTTAATTTTAAACTTGTATCAATAAGAAGTTCTTCTTTCTCCTCTTTTGTTGCATATTTATGGCTCTTAGGGTATTGAAGCACTTCAAATATGTAGTTCGGCATTGGCGATATTTTTAAACCTTTAGAAGGTTTTACATCAGGCGACCATTGCAAAACTCTGGTAAATCCGAGGTCATGAAGTATATCTTCTGCAAGTCTTGTCCCTTCTACTGTTGCAGCCATAGAAAGACAAGGCAAGTCTTTGTAACTCTCAAAGATTCCACCTAAATCCTGCATTACAAATGCAAAACCAGAATCGTCGTGACCTTCTTGTTGAGAACGCATCAATTTTAAAGCCATTGACGGATATACATATTTTTTTGATTTAATCGCACCTATTCTACACATTGTTACTATTTTATGCCTTATAAGGTTAAGTTGTCAAGATTTTGAAATATTTTTACATATTTAAGAGCCGAAAGACATATTTTTGTTATAATTTAAGAATGAATAGTAATACAGAAGGTAGTGAACATAGAAAGGATTATGCTCCACTAGTAGAGGCAATGACCAGAGCATATAAGAATCCTACATATCAATTTCATATCCCCGGACATACAAAGGGACAAGGAGTTTTTAAACGTTTTAAGGATTTGGTTGGAGAGCGAATCCTTGAATTGGATACAACAGATGAATTTGATAATTTAGGTACTTTGCACCCTGCAACAGGGCCTATAAAAGAAGCTGAAAAAATGGCGAGTTTGGCATTCGGTGCAAAACGTTCGTTCTTCTTGCTAAACGGTTCAACAATAGGAAATCAAGCGCTTGCAATGACTGTCAGTAAAAGAGGACAAAAGGTTATAGTAAACAGAAACTGTCACCGTTCTATTTTGACAGGACTAATAATGTCAGGTGCAGAGCCTTGTTGGGTAATCCCACAAAAGATAGAGGACTGGGCAATTTGGGGCAAAATAACTCCCGAGTGTATCGAAAAAACTTTGTCTGAAAACGAAAATGTCGCTTGTGTATGGGTTACAAATCCTACTTATGAAGGTGTCGTTTCAGATATATCAGTAATAAGTGCAGTTTGCAAAAGATATAATGTTCCATTGATAGTTGATGAAGCTCATGGGTGCTTGTGGAACTTTTCTTCTAGTTTGCCAAAATCGGCATTACATCAAGGTGCTGATGCTGTAGTTCATTCTTTGCACAAAACAGGTGGCAGTATGAGCCAAACTTCAATGTTACATGTCGCTCAAGATTCAATGATAGATGTTGAAATCTTGGAAAGAACCTTAAAATTGTTGCATACAACAAGTCCTTCGTTGTTGTTATTAACAAGTTTAGATGCCGCAAGAGCTCATTTGCAGTCCGAAGAAGGCAAGACCCAAATTGAGCGAGCTATAAAAAATGCAGATTTTTTGAAATCTGAAATCGATGAAATGCAAAATGTAGAATACTTAGATTTACCAAACCTTGATTTGACTAAGGTCTTTATAAGAGTAAAAGGTTTGTCCGGAAAAAGTTTAGAGATGATACTTGAGCATGATTATAATATAGAGGTCGAATCTGCGTCTGATATTGGTATTTTGATATTATCAAATCTCGGTAATGATTCTTCTGATTTTGAGTATTTGGTTGACTGTTTGAAGGAAATAGATGCAACTGATTATACAGAACACCCTATTATAGATAAAAAGAAACACATGCCAATGCTTGTACCTCAAATAAAAATGCGTTTGAGAGATGCTTATTTTGCACCAAAAGAATTGATTAATAAATATGATGCGATAGGTAGAATTTCTGCAGAGGTTGTTGCTGAATGTCCTCCAGGGATTGCAATACTTCTCCCAGGGGAACTTATAACAGAAGAACATTTGCCATACTTAAAAGATTATAAAGAGATAGAAGTAATAAAAACTCAATCCTAAATAGAAACCTATGCAATAAGTAACTCTGTATCAAAATTACCTGACAGAAAGTTTAGAGGCATGGACCTACAGTAATATTTCCCTGATACAATGGCTTATATCGGGCAAAAATTGGACTCTTAATATCCGACACTAAGTCCTGCACATAGGTTTATAGATTGCCCTGTAACTCCTTTTGCCTCATTAGATATAAGGTATTTAACCATATTAGCTATTTCTATAGGTGCTACGAATCTGCGCTGTGGGATACATTCTACAATTTCCTCTTTTGAGAAATCGCTGTCCTCAACAGAGCCTAGCCCCAAATCAGTATCAACCCAGCCTGGGTTGATTGTATTGATAGTAATGTTATCTTGAGCAACTTCTAAGGCTATAGCTTTGGTCATGCCGATAAGTCCAGATTTTGATGCAGAATATATACTTGCACCTGCTTCGCCCATAACTCCACTGATTGAGCCTATATTTACAATTCTGCCCCATTGTTGCTGTTTCATATATGGCAGGGTTTTGGAGATTATATACATAGGGATTTCAAGGTTTACTCTGATGATTCTTTCTATCTCCGGCATGTCCATTTTGTCGGCTTCTTTGTAGATATATTCACCTGCATTGTTGATAACAATATCAATGTTGTTTGATGTGATGTATTCCCCCAGTTTGTCAATATCTTGCTCAAAATCGCATACAAGATAGTTTTCGTATTGCTTTAGCTTTTCTTCATTTCTGCCTACAGCAAAAATTGTACCGTCAAGATTTTTGGCGATACATTCACCGATACCTCTAGATGCTCCAGTAACAAGAATATTCATGTTTATTTAACGATACCAAAGCCTAATAAGAATACACAGAATAAAAATACAAGAGCTACAATAGCAGTAATTTTATTAAGTCTTTTTTCTGCACCTTTTTGTGAAGCGAACATTTGGCTTGCACCACCAAACCCTGCGATGCCATCACCTTTGGGTGAATGAATTAATATTAATACAATAAGTAATAGTGCTGATAAAACTTGTATAGTCCAAACTAATGCTAACATTTTTTCTCCTTTTTAATAAAGTGGGCACGTTTTGAGTTCAGTTTGATATTATCAAACGTGTAAAGTCTTGCAGGACGTTTTGAGGTTGATTTTGAAAACTCCTCAAGTTCTCTAAGACCTTCAGTTTGGATAACCTTCTTTCTGAAGTTTCTTTTATCCAGCTTCTTACCCATTATAAGTTCATACGCTTTTTGCATTTCAGTTAATGTGAATTTTTCATTCAATAATTGATATGCTACAGGACACATTTCTAAACGTTCTCTTGTGCGTTTTAGAGAATATTGAATAATCTCTTTGTGGTCGAATGCTAATGCCGGCAAATCGCTGACTTTGTGCCATGCTACATTGTCGGCAGCAATTACATCAACATCTTCTGCTCTGATAAGTGCAAAGTAGGCACATGTTATAACCCTTGATACAGGGTGTCTTAACGGGTCGCCAAATGTATATAACTGTTCAAGATAGATGTTATCTACATTTGTTTTTTCTTTAAGAATTCTCATTGCCGCAGCATCAAGGTCTTCAGACATACGAACATATCCTCCGGGTATAGCCCATTTGCCTTTGAACGGTTCATTTTCTCTTTTTACAAGCAATACTTGTAAATTGTCGTTTTTAATCGTTAATATAACTGTATCGACAGTTATTTCGTGTGTCCTTGTTTCATTAAACATTTATATAATCCTCATTTCCATTATATGATAAACATGCAAAATTAGTCCAGTTTGTAAAAATATATAAATTTTGCTTTATAAATACCCATGTTTCGTCTATCGTAAATAAGTAATAGGTTAGTGGAGAGAGTTGTATGTATAATGTTGCAATTATTGGTGCCGGCCCTGCTGGGATTTTTTCTGCATTAGAAATCGTAAAATTAAGACCTGATTGGAAAGTTGTTCTGATTGAAAAAGGTGAACGTATAGAAGATAGAAAATGTCTTTTAAGAGAAGGTTATGCTAAATGTCCTTCTTGCAAAAAATGTGGACTTTTATGTGGTTGGGGTGGCGCAGGAGCTTTCTCTGACGGAAAATTAACCCTCACTCCAGATGTCGGTGGTAATCTTGTTGATTATATGTCAAGAAAAGATGTTGAAGATTTGATTGACTATGCCGATAATTTATATCTTAAATTTGGTGCAACAAAAGAAGTTTTTGGAACTGATCCTAAAGTGTTCCACGAGATAGAAAGAAAAGCTGCACTTGCAGAATTAAAACTTGTACATTCACCAGTAAGACACTTGGGTACAGAAAGAAGTCTTGATGTATTGAAGAATATGCAGGATTATTTGTCAGAAAATATTACAATTTTGAATAATGTTTCTGCAAAAAGTTTGGTTGTTGAGTGCGAACAAGTTAAAGGTATTGTTCTTGATAACGGGGATATTATCAAGGCTGAATATACAATTATAGCCCCTGGGCGTGAAGGTGCTGACTGGCTAACTCATGAATTTGCCAAAAATAAAATCGGTATGGTTAATAATGCAGTAGATGTTGGTGTTCGTGTAGAACTTCCAGCGCCAGTATTTGAACCATTAACAGACAAGTTATATGAGTCAAAATTGGTTTACTATTCACCAAAATTCGGTGATGCAGTCAGAACCTTCTGCATGAATCCTAACGGTGAAGTTGTACAAGAAAATTATAACGGTATAGCAACAGTAAACGGGCATAGTTATGCAAATATCAAAACCAAAAATACAAATTTTGCACTTTTGGTAAGTGAACAGTTTACAGAACCGTTTAAAGAGCCTATTGCTTATGGTCAACATATTGCATCTTTAGCAAATATGTTGGCGGGGGGAATTCTTGTTCAAAGATTTGGCGATTTGCTTGAAGGACGTCGTTCAACTCCTGAAAGACTAAAATCAAGTATAATTGAGCCGACTTTGAAATGTGCAACTCCTGGTGATTTGAGTCTTGTTCTGCCTTACAGGCAATTAACAAGTATTATTGAAATGTTATTTGCACTAGATAAAATTGCACCGGGGACTGCTTCAAGATATACATTGTTATATGGTATAGAAGTAAAATTCTATTCTGCACGTGTAAAATTGACAAATGAACTTGAAACAGAAGGTGTTAAAAACTTGTTTACAATAGGCGATGGCGCAGGTGTTACAAGAGGATTGATACAAGCTTCGGCTTCTGGTGTACATGTCGCAAGAGTGATTTGCTCAAGATAGTATTACATGGTATAATTCGGGGTATGGATAACAAGTTTGCAATCAAGGGTATGACAGCCCAAAGAAAATTAATATTACAAGGCTTTATGTTAAGCACAATTTTAATTGTGTTTATTGCTGGTTTGGCTGTGTTTAATATCCAAAAGAATTTAGATGCAGGTTACAATAGCTTTGGTCAGATGTTATCAAAGACTCTTGCTATTGAAAGTGTTGAATTAATCAAAGATATTCCTGAATCTGCTAAAGTTAATACTTTAAGAAGTCATTCTGATTCAATAATCAGAAGTAACAGAGATATTGCTTTTATAGAGTTTAGAGATGCAAATTCTAAGGTGTTGTATTCTAGTAAAGATTATTATTATACACAATCTCAAAGTGCTAAGATTTCAGTTAGTTCGCCAATGATAATTAAAGATGCAACAGGTTCAAGAGTTGTTGGTTCTGTTATGGTAGGGGTATCTGGTTCTATTATCGAAAACATCACAACTACAACAAGAGCCTCTTTGGTTATAGCTTTTATTGTAGCATGGTTAGTTGTTATTGCGATTGTGTTTATGGATACGATATTGATAACACGTGAATTAAAGCAATTACATGAAGGCGTTCAAAAAATATCATCAGGTGAGTTTGGTTATAATATCGAATGTAAAGATTCAAGTAAAGAAATTCAAGAACTTTGTGATGCTTTTAATAGAATGTCAAATCGTTTGAGTAAATACAATGAACAGACAATGGAAAGTATTACTCTGGAAAGAAATAAACTTGAAGCTGTTTTGATGAGTATTGCTAACGGTGTTGTCGTTTGTGATAATTATGATACAGTTGTGTTGATAAATGAACAAGGTAAGAAGTTATTAGAAGTCGAAGACGAAGATATTATTAATACAAAAATTAATCAGTATTGTGATACAAATGGTGAATTGTGTTTTAAAGAAAAGATTGAGCAGTTTAAAGACACACCTCTTGACGATATGGAAGGTGCACCTTTAGCTTTTAATATCGAGGTCGCCAAAAATGTTATAAAATCTGTAATATCACCAATGTTTTCTCGTAATGGAGATTATGTAGGTTATATAATTGTTCTTATTGATGTCACAAAAGAAGTTGAAATGGAACAGTTGCGTTCACAGTTTATCTCAAATGTTTCTCACGAATTAAGAACTCCAGTTACAGTTTTGAGAAGTTATATTGATACTCTTTATAATTATGGAAATGATTTTGATTTTAACACTCAAAAAGAATTTATTGGAGTTATGAATCAAGAAATTATCAGATTAAACACTATGGTTAATGATATTCTTGATTTCTCTAGATATGAGTCTCAAAATTTAAAACCTGAAATGAAACCAGAAAATATTGTGGATATTATAAACGATTGTGTTGACCAAGTTAAGATTTTGGCAGAAGAACATAATCTTGTATTTTCAATAATGATTGAGCCTGATTTACCACAGGTTATGATGAACAAAGAAACCATAACAAGAGCATTAACAAATATTATTTCAAATGCTATAAAATATTCTCCGGATGGAAAAAGAATTAAAATAAGAGCAGAACGCTCTAGAATTGGGGATTATTTAGAAGTTAGTGTAGAAGATCAAGGTCCTGGTATTGCAGAAGAATATCAGAAAAAAGTATTTGATAGATTCTTCAGGGTCGAAAATGATACTCATACTGTAAAAGGTACAGGGTTAGGTTTGCACCTTGTTAAGATAGCGATTGAAAAACAACATAATGGTCAGGTATTTGTACAATCAAAAGTTGGGGAAGGTTCTACTTTTGGATTTAGAATTCCATTCACTCAAGTAAATGAGGAAGAAGAATATGTCCCAAAAAATATTGCTGATATGCCTTCTAATGATGAAATGCCTGAAAATAACGATAATAATGGTTGGGAATTTACATTAGAGAAACATTAGTATGATGAATTATGAACAAGCGATTGCCTTGCTTACATCAAAAGGCAGATTTTTTATTGATTTGGGATTAGAAAGAATTAAACAAGTTCTTGAGGAATTAGGAAACCCACAAGAAAGTCTTAAATGTATTCAGGTTGCAGGTACAAATGGTAAAGGTTCCGTTTGTGCAATTTTATCATCAGTTTTGACTGTTGCAGGGTATAAGACAGGTTTGTTTACAAGCCCTCATATTTTTGAATATACAGAGCGTATAAAAATAAATGATGTTGAAATAAGCAAAGACGATTTTTGCAAATATTTATCTATCGTAGTAGAAGCTTCTGATAAGTGTAATGTAACTCTTACAGAGTTTGAAATCCTTACTGTTATGATGTTTAAATATTTCTATGATAATAATATTGATGTTGTTGTATTAGAAACAGGTTTGGGCGGCAGACTTGATGCAACAAATGTTATATCAAAGAATTTATGCTCTGTGATAACTCATATTGATTTAGACCACACAGAGAGATTAGGGGATTCAAAAGAAAAAATAGCTTATGAAAAAGCTGGAATTATAAAACCTCAATGTCCTGTTGTTACAAGTGAAGGGTATGAGGCTATTAGAGATAGAGCTGATGAATTAGATTCTATGATGCTTATGGTAAATCCTTATGTAGAACCTGTTTTTGCAAATTCATTGGTGTTAAAAGGTATTCAACAAAGAGAAAATCTTGCTCTTGCGATTGCCGTAATAAAATATTTGTTTAAGGATATTGATGATAATACAATAATTAGAGGCTTGATGAGAGTTAAGCATATTTGTAGATTTCAGTATGTGAAAGAAAAAAATCTTATTGTTGATGGCTCGCATAATCCTAATGGTGTTAGGGTTTTGAATGAAAATTTAAACTTGTATTATCCGGATAAAAAGAAAAGATTTATATTTGGTTGTTTAAAAACAAAAGATTATAAACGTATGCTTGCTGATTTGTTCAGTTTTGAACAGTATGAAGATAATCAACCTGAGATTTATTTTTATGAGTTTAATTCGGGAGATTCATGTACCTTTGAACAGTTAAGAGATGAGTGTATTTATTTTTCTAAAAAATTGACATCTATTAATGATATCGAGTTCTCTGAAGATGTGTTAACCGTTGTTTGTGGCTCTTTTTATATGCTAAATGAATTAATAAAAAAAGAATGGGTAGAGTAAAAAAAAGACCGTCTTAAGACAGTCTAACAACTATTACAAAATTCTATTCTTATAAAAACTTGTTTAGAATTCACAACAAAAAGTAGAGTGAATTCTTGCACTAAATAATAAAATATCCCTTAGTTTGTTCTTATAGTATATATCTTCGTAATATGTTTTGTCTATTCTATAAATATATATTGTTACAAAATTTAATTATAAATTACGAAAATATTTTTGGTTTCCCAAACAATCGGAACATCTCAATGACATAATATTTCATCTGACATTTTAGATTACTGTATTTAAAATAAAGTTTGTTTATATTACATCTTTCGCAGTTACATTTGATGTAAAAACAGTCTTTGGCTGTTTTGTTCCAACGTCTGGGACGTCTGCCTTTAAACTCATTCATTTTAGATATACCTCAATTTTCTTAAAACTTGCCCGAGTGCATTTCTTGAAATCGCCTGTTTTAGTACTTCCATTGTTAATTTTTCAGCTTGAGAATCGGTAATAAGATAGTTTTCCTTCTTTAAACAATTAAGCACAATCCAAGGTTTTAATTTTTCTATAATTACAAAATAGATATACTTTTCTTGCTTTTTGTTTGTAAAAATTCCCATAAATTCCCAAAAATTTTTCATGATACTCCCCCTAATCTTTTTTATATATATTGACCCATATTAATATGTATGATAATGTAAAACTAAAGTTAACATTTTATATACTTATTGTAAGACCATATCTTACAAATGTCAATATTTTTATTACAAAAATAGGTCAAGTGGCTATGAAATTAAAAAATCTTACATCTTTGCTAACAAATGCTTTAGGAGCTCCTGTCAATCAATCAATGTTGGCTCAAAGTCTTGGTATTACAAGACAAACCATAAGTAACAGGGTTAAAAATGACAGTGAATTAACAGTGTCAGAATTAGCAAAAATAGAAAAATATTTCAATGTAAATATCACAAATCAAGTTAAAGGGCTGTCGTCTGATGATATTTTAATAAATTACTACCCTGATGTTTTTGCAAGTTGTGGTAACGGTGCAGTTGTATTTTCTGACAACAAAGAAGTAGTTTCTATGCCTGGAGCCTTACTTACAAACTATTCAAGAAATAAAACATATTCAATGATTCATGCAAGAGGCGACAGTATGTCACCGTTTATTGATGATGATGACAAATTGATAGTAGAACATTCCGAAGGTGAACAAATTATTGATAACAAAATTTATGTTTTTTGTTATAAAAACGAGTTTTTTGTAAAAAGACTTGCAAAAAATGTAGATGAACTGATTGTAAAATCTGATAATTCGGCTTATGCTCAACGAACTATTATAAGTAAAGAGTTAGATGATGTTTTGGTTCTAGGTCGTGTTGTCGGAGTTATAAGAACTGTTTAATTATGGATTATTTAGTAGAAAAAGAGGATGGCATTGTCTTATCAATAAAAGTTATTCCAAATTCATCTAAGAATGAATTAACAAAAGCTGAGACAGGTTTGCGCCTAAAAATTACTGCTCCACCTGTTGATAATAAGGCAAATAAATTCGTTGTTGCTTATCTGTCAAAGCTGTTTAAAGTTCCTAAAACCTCAATAGAAATATTGCGTGGGGATACCTCAAGAGAGAAAATTTTATTTCTCTGTGTTAATAAAGAAAAACGAAATTCCATAAAAGAGTTTGTATCCTTGCTATAACTTTACTTTCTTGCAAATGGCTTATAAAGAGTATATAATACAGCTATGGAATGTTCAAGATGTAATAACGAAGTAAGCGAACATGATAAAGTTTGTCCTCATTGTAAGAAGGTCTTGCTTTTAGAATGTCCGATATGCCATAAATTGAGTCGAACACCTCTTTGTCCGGAGTGCGGCTTCGTTATTGTGAGCAAGTGTTATAAATGTGGACAATTAAACAAAACAATTAACGGAACTTGTAAAAAATGTGGGTTTAGTACTTTTAAAAGTGTTTCAATGAATGAGGCTGAAACTGACGAATTTGCTTGTTTAGCAATAACATTTCCAAATCTTGATGATTTGCGCCCAGCTTTTAAGAATAAACAAATTTTTAATAAGTTTTTTAAAAAGCTTAAAAGTTTTATTTTTGCCTTTGGCAAACAACAAGAAAACAGGGTTCAATATCTCAATAATATTTTTATTATCAAGTATTATAAAGAGTTTTCAATGTCCCGTTCTGCAAACAAAGCTGTAAAATCTGCAATAGAATTGATGAATAAAATTGCCGAAATTAGTTTTAAACTCAAGAAAACAAAAGGTGTTAAAATGGCTTGTAAAATGACCATTTTAAAACGAACTTTAGAAAATGATAACGAATCTTTCAATACGGGGTTGAATATCAAACTTATTAATACAGAAAATAAAAAAGAAGATTATGCTGATGGTTTACAATTAATAACCGATCAATATATAAATTCTTTAATTTCTCGTCAATATAAACAAGAAATGATTTATTCATCACAAGTTAATGACGAATTGTTGGAGTTCTATGAATTCCCTATCAAATCTCAATTAACTCCAATCATTATTGAAGATGATAAAGACAAAAAAGAAAACAGACTTACAAAACCAAAAGAATTGCCAAAGATATCAGATTTGACAGAAGAAAAGCCAGAAATCGATTTGTATTCAAACAAACCTATTGATATCAAAACAAAATGTGAATTCTTAAAACTACAAGGAATAGATGTTCCTCAAAAGCTACAAGAATTTTTAGCAAATGATGTATTCGTAACTATTAAGGCAAAAGAAAACTTAGCTTTAAGCTCATCTATGATTTATGATGCTATAAAAGCTAAAAATCCAAAAGTTTTGCATGTCGTATGTTCTGATGGTTTCGTTTATGATCCTTATGCTTGTTTCAAAGAATTGATTGCATCATATTTAGGTTTTGATACAAAACTAGCCAACTTAGATGCTGCTTCTACTCAAAAGTTGAAAACTTTTGATAAAGAGGATTTTGTATATAAGCTTCTTATTCATGCGCCAATGGATGATATTGAACCTCAAGTTGCCCTGAAACAATACATGGAAATCTTTTATGCGTTTATTGAGCATCAAAAAGGTTCTGTTATTTATATAGAGAATTTTGATTTGATAGATGAAACATCATTAGAAATCTTTATAAGCATGATAGAAAATTTTGAGCAAATGGGGATTTCTTTTGTTGTAACTGTTCCTGATACATATTTAGTTCACAAAGAAATAAATGAACTTTTATACTTGAATGTTTATAAAGAAATAGAAATCCAAAAAACACCGTTTGACCGTTTGCTTGAGACTATACCGGAAGATATTTCAGAAATAAGAGATTCTTTCTACTTCAAGAAAATAGAAGATCAATTCATGGGTGGAATTTTATATTTCCAGCATGCTCTGCAATATCTGAGAGATACTCATGTGTTTATCTCACATGATGGCAAATTGTTTGTAAATGCTGAAAAGACAATAATATTTCCATCTTCTCTAGAACAATTATTGACCAAACGCTTTGAGTCGTTAGAAGAAAATGAATGTTTTATCTTAGCCTATGCGTCCTTCCTTGGAAACAATATGGTAATCGGGATTTTGAACAATTTAGGTATAGAAAATTTAGATGTTGCAATACGCTCGTTGTGTGAGAAAAAACTCATTACAATAAACAATTTTATTGTAGAAGTTGAAAATTTCAGATTATTACAAAAAGTAATCAGAGATTTCCTTGATGATGATGTTAAAAAACTGATAACTCAAAATATTTTAGAAAAACTCCATGCTAAAACCTTGCAGGTTATAAAATCTTTGGGATTAATAACAGAATCTCAAATGACAATTTTTGAGTTGTCTAAGTATGCAATATCTCATGGTGATTTTAATGCGTATTTAAGAAACTGTAAACGATTCTTGTCGATAATCGAGAAAATCCCAAGAAAAAATCTTCTTCCGGAAATTAAAGAAGCAAAGGATTATATATATTCAACCTTGGCTCTTTATATCAACAAATATCCTTCGCATAAGATATATGCTATTTCAAAAATTATCTTTGAAGATTGCGTAAGAAAGAAAGATGATTTAAAAATAATGAATATTTCAAGTTTAATGCTTGATTCTGCTTTGATGGGCGAAAACTATATCTTGGCTCAACAAAGTTTGCATAATGTTTTGATAAGAATGTTGAATCCGGCATTGACAGAAGGAAATGCAAATATTCAGTCTAAATATTTCTTCTACTCTTGTATTAATGTCAAAATCTTATTTCATGCCGGTAAGTTCAAACAATGTATTGAGGTATTGGATAATATTCTTTTATCAATTAATCAAGAGTTGTTTATGCAACTTGGAGCAAGTAATGTATCTAAAGATGCGTTTGTTTCATACTTTATGAGCATTTTGCCTTATGGTGCATTAGCAAGAGTATTTATTTGTGATAACGGATTAGACCAGTTCTATGAAAAAATCCGTTATATGTTCTCGCAAGACATGCCGGGAGCTCAAGCTATCAAATACTTAGAAATGCTTGTCCATAATCAAGAAATTGAGTTTGATGAAAGTTTTGATTCTCAATTTGATAATATTTCACAAATAATAAGATGTTTTATTGTTGCCTTCAAATTATTTGACGGTGATTACAATGCTTTTGCACAAAATATTTACCAAGTTAAACTGTTGGCTCGAAAATATAAAGAATCATTCTGGGGATTGTTGAGTGATTTGTTAATAGGTTATGCTTATCAGAAGCTGGATTCGGATATAAAAGCAAGAGTAATTTTTAAAGATGTTGCAAGTATTGCTCAAAAATCAGGTATGGGCTATATGTCTGTTCTTGCCAACTGGTTTATTGCAGGGTTACATTATGATATGCATGAATATGATGCTGCAAGTAAGATAATCGGTGATAATTTAATTGTGATAGCTCGTTCAAGTTC
This sequence comes from uncultured bacterium, assembly GCA_900553205.1. Lineage (GTDB taxonomy): Bacteria > Cyanobacteriota > Vampirovibrionia > Gastranaerophilales > Gastranaerophilaceae > UMGS1585. Next base: position 15,154 of record USCK01000015.1, read on the forward strand.
TGATGATATGTTGCCTGCGATATTATCGTATATTCTACAAATTAATATTGTTGTTGCGCAAGGTGCGTTTGATACTGATTTGCAACCGATATTATACAAAATAAACTATGGTTGTGAAAGATTTAATCTTCAATATATGCAATCAATGTTGGTTGAATACGACTCTTATATCGAAGGTTATAATTCAGCTATAGAGGCTAAAAAGAAAGAACAGAATCAAAATGAAAATACTGAAGCTGAGGAAGTCGAATCTACAGAAGAAAGTAACACTTCCTCAAATTAATATGTAAAGGAGAATAATTAATGAAAATATTGTTTGCGGCAGCAGAAGTTGCTCCCTTTTCAAAAGCCGGTGGGCTTTCAGATGTTATCGGCAGTTTACCTAAATATTTAGAAAAAGATGCAGAAATTGCTATTTTTACTCCTTTGCATGGATGTATCGATAAAAAAAAATATGGAATAAAAGAGCTTGAAAACTCTGAAATGTGGATAACTTTCGGTTCATCTCCTCAAAAATTCAAACTCTACATGTGCAAACTTCCTGATACTGATATCAATGTGTTTTTTGTTCAGAGTGATTGGTATTTTTCTTGCTTCAAAGAAGTTTATCCTCGCTGGCTGGACCCTCAATATGAACATGAAAGATATATTGCATTTTCTTTGGCAACATTAGAATATGCAAAACAATTAAACTTTAGAGCAGATATTATTCATTCAAACGATTGGCACACAGCTATGATTCCTTTGTATATTAAAGCTAATTATAAGTTTGATGAATTTTGGTCAAAAACTAAGAATGTTTTTGAAATCCATAATTTGGCATATCAAGGTGAATGGTTTGAGAGCATTTTAGATTTTGCGAATATGCGTAAAGATATCGTTTACAATGAATGGGGGTGTGAGCATTACGGCAGAGTTAATTGGATGAAGGGTGCAATTAATTATTCTGATAAAATCGTAGCTGTATCTCCTAAATACGCACAAGAAATTCTTACAGGTGAGTTTGGCGAAGGTATGGATTATACCCTAAGAGGTAATTCAGATAAACTTGTTGGTATCTTGAACGGCATTGATTACAAAGTGTTTAATCCAAAAATTGATAAAAATTTGTTTAAGAATTTCGATGTGAAAACTTTGCAAAATAAAGAAGAAAACAAGAAAAAAATCTTAGAATATTTTGGTTTAAAATATAATCCTGAAAGACCTTTAATAGCTCTAATTTCAAGATTAGTAAATCAAAAAGGTATTGATTTGATTAGAGATGTAGAAAATGATTTACGTCATTTGCCGGCAGATTTTATTTTCTTAGGTTCAGGGGATTCCTCTTATGAAAACTTATTTATATGGTTGTCTAATAATACTTCAAATATCAGAACTTATGTAGGATATAAAGGAGATTTGGCTAATCAAATCTATGCAGGTAGTGATTTCTTCTTGATGCCGTCAAAATTTGAGCCATGTGGCTTGAGCCAGTTAATAGCTATGCGCTATGGCTCTTTACCTATCGTTAGAGCAACAGGTGGATTAGAAAATACAGTTGTCGGGTATCCTCTTGATAATTCTACAGGCTTCAAGTTTTGGAGATATGATGGGTGGGATATGAAGGAAGCTATTAATTGTGCAATAGGTGTATATAAAGATAAATATACCTTCAATGCTATGAGAAAATCTGCTATGGAAAGTGATTTCAGTTGGAAGAAGAGCTCTGAAATTTATCTTAATATGTATAAGGAGCTTGTCGGATAGATGCAAGAACTTTCTATGAGAAACTATGCTCATATAGGAGATGCCGTTTGGGAACTGTTTGTCAGAGAATATACCGTATTCAAAACTCAGAATACAAAACTTCTGCATAATATGACAACGGAACGAGTAAGAGCAGGTTTTCAGGCAAGATATTTGGAATTGATTCAAGATGAATTGAACGAATCAGAACAAGATATTGCAAGACGAGCTAGAAATGCGTCTATTCCTGTTGCAAGAAGAAATAATCAGTCAGAATATCGTTTGTCTACGGCTTTTGAAGCTCTTTTGGGATATTGGTATTTGAATGATAAAGGTAGATTAAATTATTTCTTTGAAAAGTTTAAGCAAATGAAAGAGTTTATTTGATTAGTTTAAGACATAGATTATCAAATACGTTTTGAGGATTCATACCTAAATTTATTTCTTTTTTAGCAGTTTCTATTTGTTTTATATCATCAATAAATGAAATATTATCAGGGTTGCTTTTCAGTATTGATAGTATGTAGTTTTGCATTTCTTCTAAAATTTTATCGGCAGGAATTTCTTTTGTAAGATTTATTAGTGTTTGAGAAATATCAAAAACTTTACTTCTTTCAAAATTCCAGTAATCTTGAAATATCGGTTTTATTGATTCAAAAGAAAAATCTTCTCTTTCACCTTTTGAAATATTGAAACATTGAGAACGAGAAACTATTGTTGAGATTATGTCTTCTTTATTAGAGGTCAAGAAAATAAACATAATTCTGTCGTTTGGTTCTTCAATAATTTTTAACATAGAATTGGCAGGTTCTTCTTGAAAATTTTGTGGAGTTAATCCTCTTATGTTACCGTTTTCGTCTTTATCACAGAATATGAATACTCGATAAAACTCAGATGTTGTCATTAACATATTTTTAATCATTTCTGATTGTTTTATAGAAATAACTGTTTTAGTTTCGTCATCAGCAGGTTTGTTGTCTATTTTTGAGATGGTTAAAACTGCAGGGTGAGTGTTTTCTCTAATCCAACGACAGTTTAGGCATTGGCAATTGTTTGTATGGTCACCTGTGCAGTTTAATTCCCTTGCTATTTCTTTTGCTAAAATATATTGAGATTCCAAATCATTACCACAAAACAATAAACTGTGTGCTATAGGAACTCCTTTGTTATTTAATTTGTTTTGTATTCCCTTTTTAAAATAATTGGTAAGAAAAGGATATTTATCGGATAATAGCATTTTCGACCTCTGATATTATATCTATTGATGCTCCAGATTTTATTTTGTATTCTGCCTCTGTAAGCATTTCTTTCAAGTGTACTAAGTCTTTTAAAGATGTGTTTTTTAGTTTTTGAATTGTTTGTTTAACTACAAACTCATGTTGACCAACTACTTTTGAAATTTCTGACGCTGACATTGTGGTAGATTTTAGTTTTATTAAAATCCATTTTCTAAGCATAGTTTGTGTCGCAGCTAATAGTTCTAACGGGTGTTTTTTATCTAGCAGGCGTTTCAGCTCTAATAATGCCAAACCTTTTTGACCCTTCATAACAAAATCTGCAAAGTTAAAAATATCTTGGTTAGAAATACATATTTCTTTAACCATTTTTGCTGTAACTTTTTTGTTCGGGTATGCTAGAAGTGCAAGCTTTTCAAGCTCTGTTGCAAATTCTCTTAAATTATTCCCGATATGCTCAATCATGATATTTATGGCATCTGTTTCCAGTGTAATATCGTGTTTTTTGCTTTCTTTATTAATCCATGCAGACAATTCTGCAGTTTTGTAGGTTTTGATTGTAGGAAATTCTTTTGAGTTGTATTTAGATAAAATTTTGTATATTTTTTTTCTTGAATCAGGCTTTTTGCCTTCGTTTCTAGGGTATTTGGCAACAAAAAATATATCAAGCGAATCTGTGTTGCCTTCCAATGCTTCTGAAATCTCTTTTGTTTGATTATCTTCAAGAGTAGAGGTTAATAATTTTTCGCATCTTATAACCACCATAAGTTTTCCAAACATCATTGGCTGGGTTCGCAGAATTGCTATCAAATCAGGATATGAAGGATTGTCATGGACTGCATAATTCATTGATGAAAAATTCGTATCAAGTTTATCTCGATACTTTTTTAGTTCTTCATCAAGAAGATAGTCTTCATCTCCATAAAAAAAGTAAATACCCATATAGTGATTATACACTAAAAACGAGAGGTTAAACTAAACCTCTCGTTTAAAAGATATTAAATTTTATTTTGTTTATGCTTCATAAGAAACATTTGGTTCTGAATTATTAACTTGTGGTTCTTCGGTAGCATTCGGTACTGTTGCTTTTGTCGAATTAATTTGCTTCAAAATTTCGTCACAGAGTTCAGTATTTGCTATAATTTCTTCGAAACTAAGTTCTCCATTATTATCTGTATCTGCTGCTGTAATTATGTAGCTCTGCACACCCATTTCAGTTGCTTGTCTTGTTGTAATTTTATCCACATTAAATGTGGTCGTAAATGTGTATTGTGAAATAGTGCTCATTTTGAATGTTTCCAAAGATTTTATATTAAATCTTTTATTTTACTTAAACGTTTTCTCCTCAGTCTTGTGTAGCCATTTAACTCTTGATTTAGCACGAATCATAAAATGATAAACTTATTTTCAAGTTTTAAGCTCCTTTCTTTTGGTTACTCTTTAATAAAGTTTTTTGAAAATCTCAAATTTCAAATTTTAAAATAATTGTTACATTTGTAATATTTTGGTTCAACTGTGATAAAATAGACTTATGAAAACTAGACTGGTTAAAAAAGTATTAGTCGTATGTGCAGCATTAATGACTTTAAGTCCCGTAATGGGTGATGAGTTTAAAAACAGTGTTGTAAATATGAAGTTTACAAAAGATGCTGCAGGAAATTTAAGAGTTAATGTTGTTACGGCAAAACCTTATAATAATCC
>USCK01000016.1 GCA_900553205.1 uncultured bacterium
GTTTCTTTTATTATGATTTTCAGGCCCTAAGATAATAATATGTTTGTATTTCTTTAGGTTATCAAACAGAGTTGTAAGCTCTGATTCCAACTTATATTTTGAAATACCTACTTTTATTGAGCCTTTTTGTTTCCCTCTTTTGAACCCTTTTGCATTTTGTGCAGATTCAACAAGTGGTGAATAATTGTTATTTTCGATTTTGACAGCCCCTTTCGGTACAAAACAGTCGGTTGTAAACAGTCGCCCTCTATACAGATACTCAATATTTTCAACTGCATATTTGGTGATTAATATTGCCCCGGGGAAGGTTGCAAAATCTAACAAGCAATTTTCTACCCCGATGCCAAAATGTCCTCGCAAATGTGTGTATTCCTGAAACTTGGGATAGGTATGCGCAAGTATCATTTCGCCATGTGTATAGACATCAATGTTTTTGTCTTTAGTGTATTCAAGGACATCTTCAAGCTCTTTTAATGAAGTCCCTGCAACAAGTATGGCTTTGTTCGGTCTGGTTGATATTGAAACCTCTGTTTCAATAGGTTCACCATAGCGCTCGATTTTTAGTTCATCAAGTCTTGATGAAAGCTTGTAGTCAAGTTCTGCGCTCAGTTTTATTTCATTAAGTATTTCTTCTGTTGTAGTGTCTTGATAATTAAGAAGGTTTAGCATAACAAGAATTTTATAAAACCCTTCTTCTTCAAGTTCCTCAGTTTCTGAAAGACTTTTTATATTAGTTATATTTATGCTCAAACTTTTTATGATATTTCCCATAACCTCAAACAGGTTTTTTCTCTCTGGTGATAAAGACTCAAGTCTGTTGTTATATTCTTTTTCGCCCTGTTGTATGAGTTTTGTTATATCAAATTCCTCATCTAGTTTGATATTTGTTTTGATAAATTTCGGTTCAATCTTTTCTTCTTTGCAATAGTTGATATAAGTCTTTTTTGACTGACATAATAATGTTTTAATTCTGATTAAGATTTTTTGAAATTGTTCGTTTTGTGTTTCTAAATTGCTCATAAGAGTAGATATCGTATCAAGAATAACGATTTCTGCATCTTTATTATATCCACCCAAGTTTTTAAGTTCTAATGTGTAAAAAGCAAGGAGTTTTAAATACATAACAAGAATTTCTTGCAAAGATGATGTTCTTGGTCCTATAGAACAAATCCCCTTTGATACACAACTGTCATATTGATAATCTTCATAGTAATTGTAAAACATAGTAATAGTATTATGAAAGATTAATGAGATTTTTCTATTGTATAACAGGTGAGGGAAGTTGGGTAATTAAAAGAAAAGCGAAATCTTTAAGATTTCGCTTTTAAATGTGCTTATTTTATTTGTTTACTTTTGATAATTTTGTTCTGATTCCGTTTGCCAAATCAGGTCTGCCACTTTTTTCGTAAATCTCTGACATTGATTCTAAAAACTTTATACTGTCAACTTTAGGCTGAATTTTTGGTTTAGACATCGTTGTAGATGCTTGTCTTAGTTGAGAAGGTGCAGGTCTTCTTTGAGTTTGACCTACAGAGTCAGCCATAAGGTTTCTCTTAGGTAATGATGCCATACGAGAGTTTAAAGATGATGATGTGTTTGGTGTTTGTGTGTGCATCTTCAAGTATGGTGACTGTGTACTGTTTTGGTATGCCTTCAGACCATAGTTCATTGTAGTATAAGGTTTATTAGTAACATTTTTGTATCCCGGAGTATGTTGATGAACATCTTTTGTTCCTGCAATATCTCTATCTCTAAGCCCTTGAGATAAGCCAACCTTGATATCGTTGTCTTTTCCTCTTATAAGTTTAGCACCTAACAAGAATATCAAACCAAAGAAACCGAAAGTGAATAATGTGCCTGTTTTAGAACCTGATAATAAAGATTTTAGAACTGCAACTGCACCACCTAAATGTACATTAGACATAATGGAAGGTTTAATTTCTTCTGCGTTTTGTTTGTAAACAGGAGAATAAGTATTCATTGGTGCGTTTAATAAAATTTCTTTTTTAGGGTTTGCTCTATCTTCAACTTTTACGGAAGAAACAAGAGAGTCAAAAGTTATGCTTGCGCCTGATGCGTTATCTGCTTGAAACATAATATTTAAGCCGTCAACACCAAATGGTTCAACGATGATATTATCTACATTTGAAACATTTTTATAAACAGTGCTTAATGTTTTAGAAGCTCTGATACCTTTAAGACTTAACAAAATTCTGTTAGGAGCTTGAATCGTTTTCTTAACTGATACAGAATTGTCAGCGACTAATACAATATTGAAACTATCTCCCATAGGTTCAACTTGTACGCTTTGTAAAACATTATCAGATGCCATTACGGACATGGTCATAAATATACTAACAAATAATACAAATAATACTTTTTTCATGAATTTCTCTCTCTCCCTTAATGATAGAGTACATGGTTTCCATGGCTGTAACATCAATCCAACGATTGAACTTTTTTATAGACCATTTGGTCTATGCGAAAAATAGAAATCATGTAAAACCATGTGGTGACATGGTTTTCGGGAATTTTACTCGTGCAGTGTGTTTTAGTAATTAAAATCCGTTAAAAATAGGCTGTATTCGTTTAGTAGCCTGTTGTTTAGCCTAATTTGCGTAAATTTTTAAAAATTACCCAAAAGATTAAAATTTGCTTAATATATCTTTACAAAACTGTACAAATTTAGACGGTGTTTTGTAAATCATCAGTGCCAAATCATTTTTGTATGATTTGAATCCTAAATTCTTGTAAAAAGGAATTGCGTTTGCATCTGCTAAAAGCATAATTGATTTTTTAGAAGTGCTTTTAATATGTTCAACCAATGCTTTGCCTACGCCTTTGAATTCTCTATTACCGTTTGGTTTGTAGTTTGTTTTTGGGTCAACTTGTAGCCAAGCCAGTTCATTTTTCTCATGTTTTTTCTCTGTAAATTGTGCTGCTCCAAGTACATCTTCGGGGGTTATATGTTCAAAATTCTTCTTTTGTTTGGTTATTAAAAAATAATGATTGGTTTCCTGTTGTTCCGGTTTTGCCCAACTTACCATACTGTCTGCAATGCCTGTTGCATAATTGTGTCCTTCTGGTTGGTACAATCTTAGATTTTTTTCCCAGTCCATAGCGATATCTCTCATCGCAATCCTATCGTGAAGATTGTTTCTGTCTAATTCAACAATCGAAACAGTTTTTTCTCTTGTTTTATTGTTTGAGAGAGTTTGTTGGACTTGTGCATTTTTTACAAAACTTGCTTTAAAATTTATTGTGGTTATACTGTACAAAAGCATGTAAATTTAAAAATTGCTATGAATGTAAACTTATGTTAAGACTTATTTTTTGAAAAGCATAGTCGGATATTTAGAGGCTTCTTTTTCAAACCCTAATTTTCTATAAAAAGGTGTGGCATTGCGTGCAGGATATACAGATATAGTTTTGTCAGAAATTTCTTTTACAAAATTAACTAAAGCTTTGCCTACATTCTTATATGTCCTGTATTCTCCTGAATGACTATAACTGCAATCAGGTTCAACCTGCAGCCAATTCAATTCGTTTTTTGAAAATTTTTTGTCTGAAAACAGTGTTAATCCAAGAATTTTTTTAGGGTCTAAGTTTTTATAATCTTCTTTTTGCGTTGTTAAAGCGTAATAATGTTCTTTTGTGTCAGGATATTTAAAAGTTTTTGTTGCATCATCATAGATACAACCAGCATATCCAAAAGCTCTGCTATCCCAATCACTCGCAACGGCTTTGAGTGCCGAAATGTCGTTCTTGTGGTTAATATCAAGCTCGACAAGCGCAACTTTTTTATCTTTGCTTGTGTCTGGTGTTACAACTTGTTTGATATATGTGTCTCTTATAAAATTCGCTTTAAAACTTATAGATGTCATTTTATTTTTATAACTCCTGTTTGTATATCATTTGTTCCGGATGTCTTTCTGTCTGAATAAATCCCAATTTTTGATAAAAAGGTATAGCTTTTTTATCGGCTTGGACAAATATAGGTTTTTTAAACAGTCCTTTCATAAAGTTGACCAATGCTTTACCAATATTTTTGTATGTTCTTTGCCCTGCATCGTGGTTGGTTGATGGATTTGCCTGTAACCAAGCTATCTCGTTATTGGGTGAATTCTTTTCAAAGAATAATGATAATCCTAAAATTTTATCGGCTTCAAGTTTTTCAAAATTCTCTTTTTGTGTCGTCAAAGCAAAATAATGCTCGTTGCTGACTTCGGGATAAATCTTTGCCTTTAATGAATCACAATAAATATTTGAGGCATAACCTGATGCTACATTCTCCCATTTGTAAGCAGTTTCGGCAAGAGTCATAGTATCTCGAGGGTCGGTTTTGTCCAGTTTTACTAATGCGACATTTTCCGGCTTCATCTTACCGTCAGCAATCAACTTAGAGATTGTGACATTTTTAACAAAACTACCAGTAAAATTTATATGGGTCATACATGTAGAAAACTTCTAAAAAATAAATTTGCTAATTATGGTATTACAAAAGTTTTTTAAAACTTCTTCAAATGAGCATAAGCTGCGTCCATAGCTTTTTTACCCATTTTGCCAAAGTCAATGGTGTACATTGTACTATCACCGATTTGCGCAACATCTAGGATATGTCCGATTCCGAGTTTCTCGTGGAATACTCTCTCTCCGACATTGAAGAAATAATCTATATTGGTGTTATTTTTTAATTCTTCTTTTTCCTTTTCTTTTTGAGCAGTAATAGCATCTTGTTGACGTTTTTCTTCCAGCCTTTGTTTTATAGAATTGTTTTCAAAGAATCTTTTAGCACTTTCTGCAGCTCTTTCTGCTGCACGTTCTTTGTTCTTTTGACTTTTAACCAAAATAGTTCTCTTAGGAGTTCTATCAGGTTGAGAAAAAGATTTTCGTTGTGGTGTGCTTAGGCTTTGAGCATTTTTAGGTGCAACAAAGTTTGTTCCAAAACTTCCCGAATGGAAAGATTTTTTAGAAGAAGCTTCACCCCAGTCTGATTTTGAAGAGGTTGAGTATGATGAGCTGTTAGAGCTTGAACCACTCCGGTTGTTGCCCCCTGTAGAGCGTATTTTATTAACAGCACTTCTAAAGGTTCTTTCTGATGAATATTCTCCGTTAGATGAAGATGTTTCAATTAGCTGAGGTGGGATTTCTTCAATAAACCTACTTGGATTGTAATATTTGTATTCGCCCCACATTTGTCGTCTTTTTGCTGATGATATATATAGTTTTTCTTCAGCACGAGTAACGCCTACATACATCAGTCTGCGTTCTTCTTCCAATTCTGACATAGAATTGAAGGTTCTTGAATGAGGGAAAATACCTTCTTCTACACCTGCTAAGAATACAATAGGAAATTCCAAACCTTTTGCTGAGTGTAGAGTCATCAATGTTACATTGTTGCTTATTTCTTCCATTCCATCAATGTCAGAAACTAATGCAACTTGTGCCAAAAACTCACCAAGTCTGTTGTCATTGTCCTCTGGTTCGAATTCGTTTGCTACATTCACAAGCTCTTGAAGGTTTTCTATTCTTGCGAGTTCTTCAGGAGAACCGTCTGCTTGCAATTCTTGAATATAGCCACTTTTTTCGATTACTAAACTGATAAATTCGTGTAGAGGATATCTGTGTTCAATTTCTTTTAGGTTTTTGATTAGTTTGCCAAATTCTATAAGTTTTGAACGAGTTTTAGGTGCAATTTCTGTTGCGTCCTGTATTCTTTCAACAGCTTCAAATAGGCTTATATCGTTGCTGTCTGCAAATGCTTGTAAGTTTTTAAGGGTTGTTTCACCTATTGAACGCTTTGGAACATTAACAATTCTTCTGAAACTTTGTGAATCGTTTACATTATAAATAAGTTTCAGGTATGCAATAGCATCTTTAATTTCTTTTCTGTCATAGAACTTTAGCCCACCATAGATTTTGTATGGTATGCCTGCTGCGATGCACGCTTCTTCTAGGGCACGAGATTGAGCGTTTGTTCTGTATAATATTGCGAATTGATTATAATTAGCTGATGTTTTTTTGATAGTCGAGGTTATGAAATTAGCCTCATCAGATTCATCATCAGCTTCATAGTATGATATTTTTTCTCCGTCACCTTTGTTTGAATAAAGAACTTTGTCAACACGTTCTTCGTTATTCTCAATAATAGCGTTTGCAGCTTTCAGGATACAACCTGTTGAACGATAGTTCTGTTCTAATTTTATCAGCTTACATTTTTTAAAGTCGTTTTGGAAATTAAGAATAATTTTGAAATCTGCACCACGCCAACTATAAATTGATTGGTCAACATCACCAACAACGCATAAAGAACGAGATTCTGGTATTTCATTTTCTGGTAAAAAGTTTGTATATAGTGCTCTTACCAAATTGTATTGTGCTTGGTTTGTATCTTGAAATTCATCTACTAAAATATGTTCAAAACGAGAATAATATTTTTCTCTGACTTCAGCATTTTGGTCTAACAATTTAACGCAAAGCATAAGCATATCGTCAAAGTCTATTGCGTTGTTATTGTTCAAAATGTTTTCGTATTCTTCAAAAACTTGAGCAATTTTTTGTGATTTAAAATCTCGTGCAAATGTTGCAAAAGTATAAGCGTCTTGCATTTTGTTTTTAGCATTTGAAATAACTGCTTTAACAAGTTTTGGCTGATAAGTTTTGTCATCAAGATTGAGTTTTTTTATGGCTTGTTTGATAACTGCCATAGAGTCTTGTTCATCATAGATAGTAAAATTTTTATCTAGGGATTTACCTGATTGGAACGCGTATTTGTCGATATCTTGTCTTAAAATACGACCACAAATACTGTGAAAAGTCCCAACCCACATATATTTAACTACATCTTCGCCAAGAATTGCAGATAATCTTTCACGCATTTCTTTCGCTGCTTTGTTGGTAAATGTAACAGCAAGGATATTATGGGCTTTTATGCCGTTTTTTATCATATATGCAATACGAGAAGTCAAGACTTTTGTCTTTCCACTTCCTGCTCCTGCTAGTATTAATAATGCTCCCCTTGTCGTTTTGACAGACTCAACTTGCTGTTCGTTTAAGTTCTCTAATAAATTTTCCATTCCCTATTTCCAAAATCAAAGTTTTATGATATCATTACCATACATGAAAAAAATATAGTTTGCAATTAGAAGGTGAAAAAATGTCAGATAACAAAAATTTAGCAGATAATAACAATGAAAGCCAAGTATCATCTATTATGGTGCCTATTGATGATAAAGTTGATGCAGGGAATTCATCACCAGATACAGTTGATGAATTATCAATGGAATTAGCTACTATTAAACAATCAGCAAAAAGAATTGCTATTATTGGTTCAAGAAATCTTGCAATTACTCACCAACAAATGATTGAAACTTTAGCTACTGCTCTTGTTAGTCAAGGCAACACTATTATTACGTCAGGTGGTTCTTATGGTACTAACGCAGCGGCTATAAGAGGGGCTATGAAATCTAACCCTCAAAAATTAAAAGTTATTTTACCTCAAACAATCGGGCAACAACCTAGTGATGTTCAAGATCAGCTTATCGGTGTTCCAAATATTGTTGAACACGCTGATAGAGCGATGATGACTTTAGCTGATGCTTCAAGAGTTTGTAACAGAGAAATTATTGATGACTGTAATCAGTTAATTTGTTTCTTATCTCACACAAGTAAAACACTTCATACTGCTGTAGAATATGCAGAAGAAGGTCATAAAGTCGTTACTGTATTTTACTTGGATTAATTGAGATATTATGGATTTAATAAAAAATTTGACAGGGAAAGACCCGAAAGGTTATGAACCTGTTGCTAGTCGTATAATTAATGAACCTGATGTAGAATTGTTTGAAGAACTTGTTTCTAAAGACGATTATTTGTTTGATTTTATCAAACAAAATGTTGCTCAGCGTTTGGCAAAAGCTTGTAATAAGTCAAATTTCAAAAATTTGTTCAAGTTTTTAAACATTTACTCACCATATTATGATGAGTTTATTTCATCTACTCTAGCTCAGTATGCTGATGATGATGTGATAAGAAGAATGTTGGATATTTTGAAAAACGGTACAGAGTCAGAACAAACTTATGCTGCAAGTTTCTTTTCGTATATTAGAAATGAAGATGCTCTTATGCCATTAAGAGAAAGGGCTTATTCTGAAAATACAGATTTAGCAACTAATTGTGCTAGAGCATTGTCAAAATTGGAAGATATTGAAGCATATACCGATGCTTTATCAAAATTAAAATCAAAAGATTCGTTTGAGCAGTATTCTGCAGTGAAATTTTTGGTTGCGTATCAAAATACAGATTCTTTGAAAGAAATTTTTGTAGCTATGAAAAATTCACCAATGTCAGAAAATATAGCTGCAGAGATACCGTTTTTGTGTTCTCTAAATTCTCTTTTGAATACAGAGTTAAACGATGATGCAATACTAGCATTTTGTTATATCATAAATGGTTTGGTGGAATTGATACCTGTATCTCAGATAATTGATTTTGAGTTCTATTCAATGATAGATACTATGTTGAAGGCAACGCCTACAGGACCTATTGCCGTTGCATTGTTACTTGCGAAAGAAAAATTTAATTTGTTTGTCGAAAATGAAGAATATCTTTTTGACGAAGATAAAAACACTAAAAACGAAGTAAATGATATCAATATTTTGCTAAGCAAAATGAATATCAATAAGTATTTGTCACCTTTGTATGAGGAATTGTATGAAGATAGTGACTTTATATATTTTGTAATGGAACTTGTCAGAGATGAAGAGGCTATCGCATCATTATTATCAGGTGAAAATCAAACAGTAATTTTAAAAGCAATGACTTTGTTAAAGAGCATGGGAAGTTTAACTCCTGAATACAAAGCAACAGGCTTGGCTAATATTACTGATGAAAATATCAAGTCAGTTGCGCTTGCTCTTTAGTATTTAGATACCCAGTTCCCTTTCTAATGAGTTAAGATTGTTTTTTATTGTAATAACTTCTTGCAAAACTACTTTTGCAAGGTTGCTTGTATCAAATTTTTTAAGGTTGTTATCTTCTCTTATAGCTTCTAATAATATGCGTGTTAAGCTCTCTAGTATATTAATTTTAATGCTTATTTCCAATAACTGTTCGTTCATGTTTAACCTTTAGATTTAATATATTACCCTATAATATAATAGCACTTTATTTTTATATCACAAGGAGTTGTTTAATATATTTACAAAGTTAAATATTTTTATTATGTTTTAAAATCATGTGGTTAGAGTTGAAAAATGAACATTTTACAAAACCTAATTTTTTGTAAAACCCTTTTGCCGTATCTGTTGCGTACAGTTCAATATCTTTGTTTGGGTAAGTTTCTTTTAGAGAGTTAATAATTCCAGTTCCGATATTTTTGTATTCGGGCAGATGCTCTTTTTCTTTTTCGTTTGGTGATATTTTGTCAATAATAGAAAATACAAGGTCAATAACATCAGATTTGTTGGCTTTTGACATGTAGTCAGGTTTGGTTTGCAGATATGCAATTTCATTCTTGTTAAATTTTTCTGAGACTTCGGCAATACCCAAAAACTTTTGGGTGTCAGGTTTGTCCAGGTTATTTTTTTGCGTTGTGATTCCATAAAAATGGTGGTTGGGTTTTTGTCCGACAACGGAATCTATGAACGCTGAATTATATATGGTTTGGGCATATATAGCTTCGTCCCATCTTTTTGAAATGTTGTCCAAGACTTGTAAATCGTTTTTGTTTTGTGGAATAAATTCGACAAAAGATGCTTCTGTTGGATTATAAGATTTGTTATCCCACTGTTTTATTGTTGTGTATCTTATGAAATTGGCTTTAAAACTTATCGGAGTCATATTGTTGAAACCTTGTAAATGATTTTTATGCGTTCCAAATCAAAACTTTAGAGGTCGGGTCGGAGTCAAATTTTTCAAATCCGTTTTTCTTATAAAAACTAACTGCATGTGATACAGATCTGACCTTCATCGGTTTTGTCGGGTACAAGTCTTTTAATGTGTCTAAAATACCTGTTCCTACACCTGAATATTTTCTTTTGCTGAGTGCACCGGTACTGTATGTTGCTTCCGGATTGACTTGTAAAATTTCAAGCTCGTTGAGTTTGTAGGCTTCGCTGAGTTCTGCCAAGCCTAAAATTTTATTGTAATCAAGATTTTCAAAGTTATCTTTTTGTTTGGTAACGGCAAAGATATGCCTACCACCCAACTTCCATAAATAAGTATCTTTTGAATCTTCGTATATAAAATCTGCAAGACTGTCTTGCCAGTTTTCGGTGGTCTTTTTTAGAGCTTTCATATCGTTTCTATCTGTAATATCAAGTTCAACAAAAGATGCTTCTTGCTTGTTCTTTTGAGAATCTTTTATGTATGTAGGTTTGATATAATTCGCTTTGAAATTTATTGAAGTCATATTGGTATAAAACTTGTAAAAATATTTTTTGCTGTTTAGGTGTCATTGCAAACGAAGTGAAGCAATCCGGTTCCTTTAATGAACGAGGAAGAAATTCAAGACAGGGTGTAGGGATTGACGCAGGTCAATTCCGAAATCCCGTTTAGTGCGAACAATCAAGACGAGGAGATGTCCGTTAGGACAGAAGAGTAAAAGTTTTATTTTTATTTATTCACAAAAGAAGGACGGAAATATTATTTCCGTCCTTTTCAATAATTATAGATAAGTGATGAGATTAGTTCGTTTTACCTTAGCTTCACATTAACCGTTCTATGTGTGCCTCTCTTCTGTTTAGTGTATTAGGCATTTGAATGTTTTGTTACCCCCTCTTGCCTTCTATGTTAATTTGGTATTCTCCCTAGTCAACGTAGCAGCTCAATAGAGTGTTATTTCTCATTTTTTTCAATGCTCTTAATTCTGTTTGTCTGATACATTCTTTGGTAACACCGTAGATATTGCCGATTTCTTCCAATGTGCGTTTAGATATATCCCCCAAGCCATAACGCATTTTTACGATAGCTTGTTCTCTGTCTTTTAGAGTGGAGATAACTATTTCTAAATCTTTTTTTAGACCGTCAGCTTCAACTGATGATGAAACATCTGCAGATGAGTCTTCTAGAATATCTGCAACATTTAACTCTTTTCCATTTTGACATTCCATACTGCCTTCAATAGAAATTGTTTTTGAGTATGCAGACAAGAATGTATCAAGTTTGTCAGGAGAAATGTTCATCTTTTCAGCAACATCTTTGTTTTTAACTTGACAGTTATATTTTCTTTCCATTTCTGCTTTAACTTTAGAGAATTTAGATAAAGTTTCTTGTATATAAACAGGTATTTTCATGCTGTGAGATTGTTCAGAAATTGCTTTGAACATAGCTTGTTTAATCCACCAAGTAGCATAAGTTTGGAATTTATAGCCAAGTTTCCAGTTGAATTTTTCTACAGCTACCATTAAACCTAAATTTCCTTCTTGAATCAAGTCAACTAAAGGAAGTGCTGACATGTGAATAGCTTTTTTTGCGATTGTTATTACAAGTCTTAAGTTTGCCTGTATAAGTTCTCTTTTTGCATCTTCATCACCAGCTTTAGCTTTTCTTGCAACTTCTTTTTCTTCTGAAGCTGATAATACAGGAAATTTTGAAATATCTCTGATATAACGTGATAAATCTGAATCTGAGCAAGCTTTTAAAACACTTATTCTTGCTGGGTTGCTTGATTTGTTAGTTTTCTTCATTTTAATTGGTAACTGTTCTGCCATACATAAACTCCTTATACACTATACACTATCGAATTATTAAATTGGGGTACACAACTATCTTTTGAAATTTTACTATCTTAAAAAAATAGCACTTGTTACATATTAAGTATATACCGAGTATATACAAAAGTCAATTATCTTGTTACAATTATTTACAAAAGTGCTAGGTAAATAAAATATTTATAGTATAATTAAACTCGTAAGAAATAAAGTAATAGTAAATGATTTCGGCTATCGAGCAGTCGGAGAAAGAAGGAAAAATGATTCCAGAAACAAAACAAATGAGCCTAGAGATAGGCGGTAAGACAGTTACCATAGAAACTGGGAAGTATGCACAATCAACAAACGGTAGTGTAACTGTTAGATGTGGCGATACTATGTTATTCGTTCACGCAGTTGTTAGTAAAGAACCAAGAGTTGGTATAGATTTCTTCCCATTATTAATTGATTATGAAGAAAGAATGTCTTCTATCGGTAGAATCCCTGGTGGATATAATCGTTCAGAAGGTAAAGCCAGTGATAAAGCTATTTTAGTATCACGTTTGATTGATAGACCTATAAGACCTTTATTCCCTAAAGGTTACAGAAACGATATCCAAATTGTTGCTCAATTATTTAGTTATGACCAACAAAATCAACCTGATACATTAGCAATGTTAGGTGCATCTTGTGCATTAATGTTGTCAGGAGCTCCTTTTGAAGGACCTATTGGTGCAGTAAGAGTTTCTCGTGATGAAAACGGTGAATTTATTGCAAACCCTACTCACCAACAAGCAAAACAATCAAATCTTGATATCGTTGTTGCTGGTACTCATGATTCAGTAATTATGGTTGAGGCTGGTTGTAATTTTGTTTCTGAAGACGATATTATGTCAGCAGTTGAATTCGCTCAAGGCGAAATTAGAAAACAATGTGATGCTCAAGTTGAATTTGCAAAACAATGTGGAGTAGAAAAACAAGAATTCGTAAACCCTTACGATACATCAGAAATTAAACAAATTATTGATGAAACTGCTCACGATATGATTTTTGACGCATATCACAACTTTGATAGAGAATACAGACAAAATAAACTTGAAGAAGCTAAAAATCTTGTAAAAGAAAAAATTGATGCACTTCCTGAAGACCACGCAATTAAAACAATGATGGAAGAAACAGGTATTGATTTTGTTGCAGAAGAATTTAAGGCTGCAGAAAAGAAAATTATGAGAGCTATGATTCTTGACGAAGGCGTAAGAGCTGACGGAAGAAAACCTCATGATGTTCGTCCAATTTGGTGTGAAGTTGGTGTTATTCCAAGAGCACATGGTTCAGCAGTATTTACAAGAGGTCAAACTCAGGTGTTGTCTGTTGCAACATTAGCAGGCCCTAGCATGAAACAAGAGCTTGACGGTGTTGACCCTCAAACAGAAAAAACTTATATGCATAAATATATCTTCCCAGGATTCTCAGTTGGCGAAGTTAAACCTCTAAGAGGCCCAGGAAGACGTGAAGTTGGACACGGAAATCTTGCTGAAAGAGCAAATATTCCTGCACTTCCTTCTCAAGAAGAATTTGGTTATACAATCAGAGTAACATCAGATGTTTTAGAATCAAACGGTTCAACATCTATGGCATCTACTTGTGGTTCATCAATGGCATTAATGAATGCTGGTGTTCCAGTTAAGTGTATGATTGGTGGTGTTGCAATGGGTATGATTAAAGAAGAAGGCAGAGAACCTGTTGTATTAACAGATATCCAAGGTATTGAAGACTTCTTGGGTGATATGGACTTCAAAGTTACAGGTAATGATGAAGGTATCACAGCACTTCAAATGGATATGAAAGCAAAAGGTATTCCAAACGAAACTTTAAGACGTGCTTTG
The DNA here is from genome assembly GCA_900553205.1 of uncultured bacterium. Taxonomy (GTDB): domain Bacteria; phylum Cyanobacteriota; class Vampirovibrionia; order Gastranaerophilales; family Gastranaerophilaceae; genus UMGS1585. Next base: position 13,577 of record USCK01000016.1, read on the forward strand.
CAACAAGCAAAAGAAGGCAGACTTCATATCTTAGGTGAAATGAGAAAAGCAATTACTCAACCTGGACCAATGTCACCATTTGCACCAAGTATTTCTACAATGACTATTCCAACAGAAGATATCGGAACAGTTATCGGGCCTGGTGGTAAACAAATCAGAGCTATCATTGAAGCATCAGGTGCTGAAATTGATATCCAAGATTCAGGTATTGTTACAATCACATCTAACGACCAAGAAGGTGCAGAAATCGCTAAGAAAATGATTAGAGATTTAACTTTCAAACCTGAAGTTGGGATGGTATTAAAAGGTAAAGTTGTAAGAATTATACCTATCGGTGCTTTCGTTGAATTAGGTGGCGGCAAAGATGGTATGGTTCACATTTCACAAATTTGCCAAGAAAGAATTGAAACTATTGAACCACATGTAAATGTTGGTGACGAAGTTATTGTTAAGATTATCAAAATCGATGACAGAGGCAGAGTTAACCTAACAATTAAAGGTGTTTCAGAAGAAGAAAAAGCTCAATTTAACGCTTAGTTTCATTCTTTCAGAATACAATTTAACTCCTCAAAGATTCTTCTTTGAGGAGTTTTTTATTATCAAAAATCTGTGAGTATAGTGCCATTACTAGCCTTCAAATTTGTTCTAAACTATACGGTTGATATTAAAATTTTTCGACTAAAGATTCAAAGATTAAGTCCGTCTATCATGCTACATCAGACAATACTATGGAGAAATAATGTCGGAAGAACTTACAATACCCTCAGTTGAGCATGAAGAAGAAGCAGAACAGGCTTTAGAAAATGCAAGACTTGCGCACCAAAGATATTTAATTAAACAGCAAATAGAAGATATTGATAGAGCAATTCTATATTATGTTGATGCAATAAAATTCAACCCAAAACTTGCAGAGGCATATTATCGTCTTGCCAGCTTGATGTGGGAAAAAGGGCAAATCTCTGTAGAAAGTGCTATTGAACAATGTAAAACTGCGATTACATTAGAACCTGATAATGTAAATGCGCATATTTATACAGGTTATTTCTATTCTTTGGCTAACGATTATAAAAATGCCGAAAAAGAATTTAAGATTGCAATAAATAAACATTCTTCAAATACTGCAAGACCAAGATTATTTTTATCCCAATTAATTCAAAAACAAATGCAATATGAGGGTAAATCTCTCAGTGGTATGATGAAATATTTGTATTATTTTCTAACAGGAAGTATTTTGTTCATTGGTGATTACCCGTCTTTAAAAATGATGTATGAATCTATTGCCGATAATTTTTCTGTAATTTCTTACAGGACTATTGGTGCAACTTTAGAAAAAATCCGAATGTTTCCGACAGCCTTCAATGCCTATTCTATGGGTATGGAGAAAACTCAACATGGAGATATTTTCTACAAAAAATTGGGAGATTTATCTCTTGAATGTAATGATGTTGTGTCCAGTCTTGAGTATTACAAAAATGCTCTAAAAACTTCCCCAGAAAACCGAGAAGTTTTGCTAAAACTTGCAACTATTATGCAAACATATTTCCCTGAAGAAATTGATACTATTATTGATTACTATAACAGATTATTAGAGTTCGGTGTTGATAACGGAAAGATTTATTATGAATTAGGACATCTTTATCTTCGCCGAGGTGATAAAATTAACTCTGTATCAGCCTTCAAGTTGGCATTAGGAGAAGAACCTAATAACCCTTATTATAACAATTCTCTTGCCTATGCACTTGTTAGAGCAGAATTGTTTGATGATGCGATAGAATATTATCAAACAGCTATCAAGTTAAACCCTGATGCAAGCTGGACATCTATTGTCTGCCATGCTTTGGGTGCGTTGTATGGAGAAGTAAAAGGAAACTTTGAAGCTGCAGAAGCAACATTCCAAGCAGGGCTTGTGCTTGATTCTAATAACTATGATTTATTGTTGTCTTTGGGTGATTTGTTTATGGCTCAAGGAAATTTAGATAAAGCTATAAAAACTTATTGTGACGGTATCACAATGAATCCTGATAATTTCATAGCTTATGCAAAAGCAGGTTTAGCATTGTGGGAAAAAGATTATGTAGAAGAAGCCTTGGTGTCTTTGCATAAGGCAGTTGATTTGAATCCTGATTTTGAGGTCGCTCATAACAACCTTGGTGTTGTTTATCTTGACGGTATGGGTGATGCTTATGAAGCCTTAAATCATTTTAAACGTGCAATAGAACTTAACCCTAATTATACACTTGCTTATTTCAATGCCGGACGAGCGTATCAGGTTATGGAAGAAAAAACTGCGTCTGCTGAATACTATCAAATGGCATACGATTTGAATCAACTTACTCAGGAACTTGATAACGAAGATATCAAGTCCAGATTGCATGATTTGTTTGATTAATCAAAATTGATATAGATTAAAATATTATTGCCTAGATATTGTCATCTAAAAGATTTTCGGATTTTGATGATGATACAGCTAGTTTGTCACAACGTTCATTGAATTCATGACCGGCATGTCCTTTTACCCATACGAGTTCTATCTCATGTGGGGTCATAGCATTAGTCAATCTTTGCCACAAATCAACATTTTTAACAGGCTTTTTAGCTGAAGTTTTCCAGTTATTCTTTTGCCAAGATTCAAGCCATTTTTGCTGAAAAGCATCAATAAAATATTTACTGTCAGAGGTTATTTTAACCTTGCATGGTTTTTTTAGGGCTTCCAGCCCTGTAATAACTGCCAAAAGCTCCATTCTGTTGTTTGTCGTATGTTTATAACCTGCAGTTAATTCTTTTTCGTGATAGTTTCCTGAATTGTCTTTGTATCTCAAAATAGTGCCATAACCACCTGCTCCAGGGTTGCCACTGCAAGCACCGTCAGTAAACATTTCTACAAATAATTTCTCTTTTCCCATAGACAAATCATATAAATAAAAGGTTTACATGTCAATAAATATACATTTTTTATAACACTTGTAAACTAATTATCTTTATTGTATTTTTTTAGATGTAAGTAAATTTTTTACAGTATAAGAAGGAGGCTCAAATGAGCGAAAGAAAATTAGTAGGAACAGAAGAAATGTTCAAAAAAGCACTAGCAGGTGGATATGCTATTGGTGCTTACAATGTAAACAACATGGAAATTCTACAAGGTATCGCAGAAGCTGCTGAAGAAACAAGATCTCCAATCATTCTTCAAGTATCTGCAGGTGCTAGAAAATATGCTAACCAAACTTATCTAATTAAGTTGGTTGAAGCTGCTTTGGCTACAACTACAGTACCTATCGCATTACACTTAGACCACGGTGCAGATTTCGAAATTTGTAAAGCTTGTATCGACGGTGGTTTCTCATCTGTAATGATTGACGGTTCTAGATTCCCATTCGAAGAAAATGTTGCAGTTACTAAGAAAGTTGTTGAATACGCTCACGAAAGAGGAGTTTCTGTTGAAGCTGAACTTGGCAAATTAGCAGGTGTTGAAGATGATGTAAATGTTGATGCTAAAGATGCTAAATATACAAATGTTAAAGAAGCTGTTGAATTTGTTAAACAAACAGGTTGTGATTCATTAGCAATCGCTATTGGTACTTCTCACGGTGCTTACAAATTTGCAGGTGAAGCTAAACTTGACTTTGATAGATTAAAAGAAATCAAAGATGCTCTAAAAGAAGCTGGTTTTGGTGATTACCCAATCGTTCTTCACGGTTCTTCATCAGTTCCACAAGACTTAGTTGCTAAATGCAACCAATACGGTGGTAAATTACCAAACGCACAAGGTGTTCCAGAAGATATGCTTAACTACGCTTCTAAACACGGTGTTGCTAAAATCAACATTGATACAGACTTGAGATTGGCTATGACTTCTACTATCAGAGAATTTTTCATTGAACATCCTGAAAAATTCGACCCACGTGAATACATGGGACCTGGTAGAACAGCAGTTAAAGAACTTGTTATGCACAAAATGAGAGATGTATTAGGAACAGCTGGTCACGCTGATGACTAATAATTTCTAAAAAGTTATTTAAACTTTTGAAAGAGTCCAACTTTAGTTGGACTCTTTTGTTTTAGGTATTTATCTTTTATTAAAAATATGTTACAATCGTCCTATGAAATTAACATCCAGAAATGAATTAAGTAAGTATAAGATTTTACCCTTCAATTTATATAATGAGGCTGGAGATTTAGTACTAAAAGCAGGAGATGCTTTGACTGTCGGAAAACTTTTACAGCTCAAAGCTTATGAAAAAATCTTTCGTGATTCAAGTCCTGCAGAGGAGGAAGAAACTATTCCTCAAGATGCACCTGAGGAAGGTGGTTCAGAGCCTGAATTAAAGACGGCTGTCAAAAAAATGGATGATAAAGATTTTAGTTACGATACAATTAATCTTTCAGAGTACAAAACCCCTGTTAATAAATATTCCAAGATAGATTATAAAGAGCAAATAAAGCTAAAAGCTTATTTGATGAAAACAATAGATTTATTGAATAAGACTTCTATAAAAGAGGCTTTTCCTAAGATAGCTAATCTTAGTGAGATTATTACTCAAACCGTAATCCCAAAATTTGATGAAGTCAGTCATTATTCAGAATTGAGATTGTTAGGTGATTACGAAATCTGTCATCCTATAAATGTTGCAATTATGTCAGGTATGATAGCCAAAAAAATGGATTTTGAAAAAGATTTTATATCAGATATTATTCTTGCTGGAGTATTGCATGATATCGGCAAATACAAAATCCCGAATGCGTTTGAACCTGCAAGTACTCTATCAAATATAGATACCGAAAAATTAAAAACTCATACTATTATTGGACATAATATTTTGAAAGAAATGAATTTGCCTGATAGAATATGTAATGTTGCACTACAGCATCATGAACATAATGATGGTACAGGGTATCCTCATGGGCTTTCAAGTGACTGGATTAGTATAGAAAGCCAAATTGTTAATGTATGCAATAGCTATGACAACTTTGCGTTCAACAAGACAGGTTATGTTGTTAAGAATAATAGAGATGTTTTAAGATTAATGCTATCAATCGGTACAAAAAACTTTTCTGCAGAAATTCTTTATACTTTTGCTCACATGTTCAGCTATAACGATACTATGAATTTCAGTGATATGGCATCATATTCTGCATAAATTCAAAAATAATTTACGGATATAAAAAAGACACCTTATATAAGGTGTCTTTTTTGTGAAACAAATAATAAAAAATTAACCACGAATGCCTAATTTTTTAACTAATGATCTGTAACCTTCAAGATCTTTGCTCTTAAGATAAGATAATAAACCTTTTCTTCTACCTACCATCATTAAAAGACCACGTTTTGTAGCGAAATCTTTTTTGTTAGATTTTAGGTGTTCAGTAAGTTCAGCAATCTTTTGAGTTAACATAGCAATTTGAACTTCTGTAGAGCCTGTATCTTGTTCATTCTTACCGTATTTAGCTACGATTTCTTTTTTGTTTTTCAAATTAATTGACATGTTTTGTTTCCTTTTTTGTTGAGTGATTATTGGCGTAAGCACTCTACATAGATTATCATATAATATCAAATGAGAAAATCAAGACTATTTGTAACAATGTATTAAGACAAATTTAACAAGAGCTTTGGGTCGAGTTATAATAACTTATATAAAAGGGACGGATTATTGTAATTTTTAATTTACTACCCCATGTACTTTTTTAGTATAGGTTTTTTATTGTATGAATTGGAATTAAGATGAATATAAATAGTAATAATAACAAATTTTCACAACCTGCTTTTAAAGCAACATTAAAACATAACGAACATTTAGAAGAAGTATTGAAACATATCAACCATGAAGATAAAAAAGAATTAGATAGAGTTTTAGGTCACTTTTCAACTGTAGCGAAAGATGATGTTGTTGAACTAAGAAAAACAAAAGAAAATAATTCAGAAATTTACTCCTTGGTTAATGCGAAAAACGACAAGAAAAATGTTTTTGTTTGCAGAATGTTTCCTGAAGTAATTTCTGAAGATGATGGTCATATTAATCACAGGCATCACGCAAGAATAGGGTTTGTTGCAGAATCGCTTATTGAAACAATAA
>USCK01000017.1 GCA_900553205.1 uncultured bacterium
TGCTTCTGGAACTGTTATCTGAGGTGCAGCTGCAGAACCTTTATCACTGGCAGGTGCTGTAGGTACAGAATCAGGATTTGTTGTTACCTTTTTACCGGTTGGTGCGCCATCAAGTTTTTCTAAGTCTTTCATTGAATATTGCTTCCAATCAACAGGATCAGGAGTTAAAGTTCCAAAAGTATTAAATCCTGTTCTTGAGTGGTATGGTTGTCCGTTCACTAGAGCTTTTGTATCATCTGCAATTACATTACCGTTTTCATCAGTATATGTAGTAGCATCTAATATAACAGTATCAAGCTTGTCGTTCTTTTGTTCTTCGACCGGAGCCGGTGTTACAGGAGGTTCTGGTGGTGCTTGTACATTTTTATCATCTACAGCCGGTGCTGCAACAGGATCCGGAGTTACCGGAGGTTTTTGAACAGCTGGTTCTTTAAATTTATAACCGGCTTTATCAATGTAATTTTTCATTTCATCATAAGTATATTCAAAAGATGTACCTTTTTTCATGTGTGTAAAATCAGTACTATATCCTTTTGCTTTGTGAGTTGTTTCAAAAGAAGCACCCAAATTCCTTTTATTCATGTTAGTGAAAATATCTTCTTCACCATCATCATTTTTATCAACGATATTTCCGGCTTCAATTTGTTCTTTCAAAATATTTTCCATGAAACTTTGTGATAGACCATATCCATCATTTTTGATAGTGACTCTACCACTTTTTTTCATATCTTCTAATTTCTTAGTAGCAGCAGCTCTTTGCTCATCAGTCATATTAGCATTGTAATGATATTGATAACGACCTGGTGCATCTACATTTCTTGAATTAACTTTTGCCATAATATCTCCTCATGTTATGTACTTTACGATTTATTCGTCTTACTTATATATAAAGTATATATCTTTTAAATAATTGCCTAAATTTATTCTTTTCATTAAGAAATGTAAACTAAAGTCTATATTCCCTAAAGTTTTTGAAAGTCATGGTCGTTATATATATCAAGGATAAGGGGAGTGTACGATGTATAAAAATTTAAAAGATGAAAATGTAATAGTTGAACTGGAAAATCTTGTAAAAAACTGCAATATAGAAGAAGATTTGAATACTTCTTATGCTATTTTTATAAAAGAAAGAATATTAGCAGTTTCAGGATTAAATTAGCTTGATTTATGTTTTAGTATAGCTTTTGTAAAAAAAAGTGTTATAATGAATATATGAAGTTTAAATATATTGGGTTGTTTTTAATAATATGTTTAATCGGTGGTTTAGTTTTATGTGGTTGTAATAGCACTAAAAAGACTAAAATTGTCATTAATCATGAATCTAAATACACCCAGTTTATGAAAAAGAATATTCCGTCACATATTATAGACCTTAGTGACGGTAATAGCGTGAATTTTGATTATAATATCGGACCTCAAGAACCTTCAGGGCCTAGTTTTAGACTAATCACAGTAGATAAATAATATTTTTAAATAGTTTTATTAATCTTTTTGTTATAAAATTCACTGTATGAACGACAGACAACTGGTATCAAGATTAATAATGCTTGTAATTACGGGACAAATTCCTGTAAGACAAGCGCTATTAAATTTTCCCAAAAACACGACAGATAAAAGCATTATTACGGCATACCATGCTCTTATACACTATGAAGCAGATGAAGATATAAGACGCCAAGATATCATGTACAAAGAAGAACAAGACGAATATTTAGCCTTTTTATCAGATACCTTGTCCAAAAACAGAACATTACCTCAAAATATTATAAAGAGCTACAAAGGCTATGCCGGCGAAGAAGTTGCACTGCCAAAAGACAAAAATATAAACAAACTACTTCTTAAACTCTGCAAGTTTTTGAATATTAAATAACCTTTTGTAATATAACCAGTTTTCTTTCATATACTTCATCTAATGGCAAAGTGTATTCTATTATATCTATAAGTTTCAATCCTGATTTTTTCATTAATATTTTGGCATCTTCCAGCTCTTTATCTGCCAAGCGAGATTTGTACGCAACAAAATATCCTTCTTTTTTCAACAATGGTGATACATATTTTACCAATTTATCAACAGTTGCAACAGCACGAGAGGTTATTATATCAAACTTTTTGTCTTTAATATTTTCTGCTCTGTCACATATTGTAGTGAGATTATTTATTGATAGTTCTTGTTTTATATTTTCTATCGCATTGATTTTTTTCTTTATACTATCTAATGCACAAACATTTATATCAGGGTACTCTATAGCAACAGGAACAGCAGGGAAACCTCCACCTGTCCCAATATCCAAAAGAGTAGTTTTTTTAGGTGAATATTTTTCAAAAAACAATTTTATAGATAAAGAGTCATAAATATGCTTCTCCCACAAAAATTTTTCTTCATTTTTTGAAATCAAATTAAGAACAGCATTTTGTGCCAAAAAGACTTTTTTAAAACCTGTAAAATCACTATTTATTTTGAAGTTCATTAAACCGTTCTTCCCCTATCTTTAGTTTTATATCATCAATACGGACTTGTATTTTCTTTTTATTTTCTTGGCTAAATTTATCTTTGACCAGATTATATACTGCAAAAAACTCGTTTAACGCAATTTCTGGTTCATTTTTATTAGAGAAATAATCCCCCAAATGTAACCCTGCATTTGCCATTGCAAATATATCATTAGCTTTTATAGCAGAAGTTTTAGCCTGCAAAAGATATTTATATGCTTCATCAGAATCGTTACGGATTAACAATTTAGCGACATTTGATGCAGAATAATACATACCGTAATCATTTGAATTCTTTTCATCAAGCATATATGCCTTTTTAAAGTTTTCTAAGGCTTTGCTTTTATCGTTTATATCAAGATAAAAATCACCTAAGTTTGAATATGACAAAGATTTATATTTACTGTTATCTTCTGATATATTAATACACTTTTGATAATATTCAACAGCAGTATCAACTTCATCATTTTCATCAGCCAATATTGCAAATTTAAAATATAATTCTGACAAATTGAGTTTGCAGTCCTCACGCTCTGATAAAATAATAGCTTTGTTATAGAGTTCATAAGCCTTATTCTTTGCCGCCAGAGAAATATAAATATTCGCCAAAATTGTATAGGCTTCTATTGTTACAGCAGTATCTGTCGATTCAGAAATTATTTCGTACAAGATATTTATTGCTTCATTTGTTTTGTACGATTGATAATATATCTGCGCAACCTGCAGTTTGATTTTGTTCACTTCTACACTATTATTAATTTCTCTATAGTATTTGATTAAATGATTTAAATAATGTAGTGAATACTTCCAATTTCCAACCTTGATATACAAATCGGCAAGTTTTGAATATATCTCTATATTATTTGTTTCGTCTCTTTCTAAAACTTGAAGATATATTTTTATTGCCTCATTGTATTTATATTCTTTTACCAGTTTTTCTGCCAAATCAAGCATTTCATCTGGTGTTAAATCTTTATCGGTTATGATATCTTCTTCTTTTGTAACCACATTGGAAGGTACTCCCGAAGAATAATGATATTCCAATTCAGCACGCATCGTAGTTCTTGAGATTAACAATAATCTTTCAGAAGGTTTTAGAGGTAATTGTGAATTATAGAATTTTATCAACTCCTGATGTAAGGCTTGTTTAATTTCTTCCGACATTTCTGAGAGAATTTCATTTCTGAAATAACTGTTTATAATAAACAAATCTTCTCTTTTAATTATAAGTTTATTATTCCTTAGGTTATCTATTGATAATTGATAATATATATCAAAATAGTCTAACACCTGCGAATTAACAGGGTGTCGAATTACAGCCAATAATCGAAGGAGTTTTAAATCCTCTTGCGAATGCATACTTACAAATGCTTTTGCCAAGAATTTATCAAACGACAAACCTGAATTTGTATATGCGACAAGATAATCATTTACGCTCAATTCTTTTTTATTCAATATTAAACTGGTTATTTCTGTATATAAATAATAACCTCTTGTAATCTTATACAGCTCATCCAACATTCTTGATGTAGCTTTGATATTTTGTTCTGCAAGATATTTTTCAAAAAATACTCGAGAAAGAGCCTTTAGAATAACTTTTGTATATTGAGTATCCTGAGGTAAAAGTGTAGTATCAAAAGTTTTTGACACAATAATTATTTTTATTTTTTCATCTTTTGATATTGTTGTTAAAAAATCGAGAATATCAGTAACATTCTTATCTTGAACCAAATCAAAATCAAAAAGAGTTATTATTATATTTGACGGGCTTTCTGTGAAACAACCTGAAATTCTATCTTGAAAAGAATTTGTCTGTCGGTATCTGTAACCAAGTTCAGAGTTTGCAGCAACAGAAATAAACTGTGCCCATAAATGTAACAACACATCATCAAGCGTTAAAGAATTTGAGCAATTAACCCTGAAGGAATAAACATTTTTATCAATATAATTCAAAAGATGATTTACGACTTGAGTTTTTCCTGTCCCGACAAACCCGGAAACTATGAGTAAATCTTCATTCTTTTGACAAAAGCCATAAAGTTTGCTCAAAATATGCTCGTTATTTTCAAGCACAAATTTATTCACTTCTCTTGACGGAATCGTGAGAAAATCATTATAATTAGCATTTATTGATAAAAAACTTCTAGCCATAGGATAATCTTAAAGGATTTTGTTACTTTTTGCAAATAATAAACCTGTAGTTTGCAATATCTTCATTTTAATAGTAAAATGAGTAAAAATGGGAGATAGGGTTAATAATGGAATTTTTTAGAAGACATCAAAAAACTATAGTATTTATTATTGCGATAACATTCATTATATGGACATTCGGAATGATGTTACTACCTGCTCTTATTAAATAAGTGATAGTATGAAATTAAAGATTTTTATAGCATTAATATTGGGAGTTTTGCTCTCTTTTGGGTCACAATTATCTTGTTGTGCCAATACTTCTTCATACTCTAATAATATAAAGAAAATTCAAAACATCAAAAAACAGCAGGCTCAAGCGCATGCTAAAGTCAGACATTTGAGAATACTTGAAAATATTGAAACCAACAAATTGTATAAAAACCAAAAAAGACTTGAAACAACTCAAAATTCATTAAAGATTTCTCAAGCCGCTTATACCCAAAAGCAACAACAGCTTACAACAATGGAGTCTAATTTAAGACAAGCCAATATTGAGTTTATGGAGTTGGATAATGAATTAAGAGATAGAATCCGTCAGATTTTTAAGAACCAAAGAACAGGTTTCTTCCAATTATTGCTTACATCAAGTGATATAAACATGTTGATTGACAGGGTTCACTTTGAAGGCATTATCGTAAAAGAAGACTACAAAAGACTGCAACAAGCAAGAGTGAAAGCTGCTCAAATTATAGCCTTGCGTGCTCAAATAGAACAACAAAAACGCAGTCTTGCTCAAACTATCAACTGCATTAATTCACAACAAAAATCTATTCAAACAGATATTGCACAGAATCAGGATATGATTCATAAACTAAAGACAAACAGAGGTTATTATGAACGTTCAGAACGAGAACTTGCAAGACAATCAGCAAGTATCCAAGCCATGATTTCAAGCATGCGCAATACTGGTTCCGGTTCTACCGTTCATGTTACAACAGGATTTATTCGTCCGATATCAGGACCAATAACCTCACCGTTTGGTTACAGAACTCACCCGATATTTAAGTCCAGAATATTCCACTCGGGAATTGATATCGGTGGTCCAAATGGAGGAGCAATTAGAGCCTCTAATAATGGTAGAGTAATATATGCAGGTTGGTATGGTGGCTACGGACAAGTTGTAATCCTTGACCATGGTGTTGTAAGAGGGCAACCTATAACAACTTTGTATGCACACATGAGTTCAATCTCTGTTCACAAAGGACAAACAGTTTCTAAAGGTCAAACAGTAGGTAGAGAAGGTTCTACAGGTTACAGTACAAGACCTCATTGTCACTTTGAGGTTCGTGTAAACGGACAACCTAGAAACCCATTAAATTATATATAGGATAGCAAATTGATTAAATTTAACAATAAAAAAAGAATAGCTACATTATCTATATTAACGGCACTGACAGTTTCATTGCCGGCATGCGCACTTGGGGAAAAGCCTTCTGATTTTGTAGGGGATAGTTTCTTTACAAGTCCGATTATTGACACTGACGGAAGTTTTATAAAACACGAGGACTTTAACGACAGGGAACAAAGAAAAAATAATAATCCAAGTAAAACAATTCCACCTATAAAAATGCTTCGTTTAAAAGCTCGTGCATACTACTTTAAACGGCAGGAATTAAAAGAACAAAAAATGAATCCTCAACCTATCCAAGTTGTTGAAGATGAAACACAAGATGACATATACAACTTGAATTCAGACGATCTCAAAGCCAAAGAAAAACGTGATAAAAAGGTTAAAGATGCTGAACAAACCCAAATCACTATTGATTGTAAACACATGGATTATCTTACCGAAACAGGTATGATGACTGCTACAGGGAATGTCTTGGTAACATTTCCACATCAAGGCACAACTTTAGAAGCTGATAATCTTAATTATGATAAGAACACCAATAAAATGCATGGTTGGGGAAATGTTGTTATCACAAAAGGTGGACAAAAGACTTTTGGTGAATCTATTGATATAGATTTGAACGAAGAAAGCATATTTATTGCAAAACCTATAACCGAAAACCCTGAAGTCAAAATTGTTGCACAAGAAGGATATGTTCAACGAAACATCATCACTCAAACCAAAGGTACTATTAATGTTGAACATAGTTCACCTATTAATGTAAGAAGTAGTGGTGGACCTGATGCCAGACAGTATATGCGTTCTATGATAATTCCGGAAGAACAACAAAGACATATTACTGACGGAAAATCAAAAATATTTAAGGTTCAAGCTAACGAAATTATTATCAATTCTAGAGATAATTTGGACACTTTGCGCCTAAAAAAAGCAAGAATTACAAGTGGTGGAAAAACTATTCTAAAAATACCTAGAATGACCATTTATTCTAACAAAGGACACGATTTTGTTGAAGGCAGTTATCCTGAACTTGGTTCAAGAAGATATCTTGGTATGTATATCGGACCGGGATTCGTTATAGAACTTCCTCGAGGTTCATTATTAAAACTTATACCTGCCCTGACATACAAAGGTAAAATCGGTGTCGGTGGTGTTGCAAGATTATGGACACCAACCAACGAAACCCAAGTTAGTTACGGTACTTCAAAAAGTAAAATCGTTATTCGAGGTGAACAAAGACTTGATGATAATTTGAAATTGATTTACGCATCTTACGACTATACCGATGATTGGTTTTTAGGACGAAGAATGCCTAAGTATGGTGCAGATTTGGTTTATAGAAAAGCGTATAAAACTTCTTCATTGTTAGGAGAAAAACGAGCTACAACATTTGAACACAGAATCAGTGCAGGTTACTTCCAAGACATGTACGAAGACCGATACTATAATCAACTGGCAAGTAGTGGTATCGGAACAACAAGATTCAGATATATGGCTCAATTAATTCAACCATTATATGACTATAAGAATTATGAAAAACAATTTTTCACAAACTTTAGTTTAAACTTTGAAGGTTCTGCGAGTTTGTATGGTACAGGTGCTACCCAAACTATCGGTCGTGTAGGTCCAAATTGGCACATTCAATACAGAAGATGGATGCAAGATATCGGGTATTTACTATCTGCTTACAGCGATGAAACACCAATGCCGGTATTCGATGCTTACAGATACGGTCACTCCAATGTATATTTGAGAGAATATTTGAGAGTATGTCCTTATTTGACATTAGCTTGGCAAGGTTCTGTAACTCTAACAGATGATACCTATAACAACAAACTTTTCCAAGAATGTTCCTTCTATGCCAGCGTTGGACCTCAAGATGTGAAGCTTAACTTTGGTTACGATTTCGTTAGAGAAAATGCATTCATAAACTTTGTTTTAGCAATGGATCCAAAAGGTACAACTATTGATTATGACAAAATGGTAATTAAGAACCCTGAAAACTTTAATAAACAGAAAAAGAAAAACGAAGAATTATACAGAGCTGCTCATGTTTATACAAAAAAAGAGCAAGAGGATAACGGTATTTTAACCAAAGCTGTTGTAGAAGATATAAAGGAAGAATTAGATGACATCTAGTGTTGATAATCAAAAAGCAAACGAAGTAGCACAACAAATTATTAAAATTGGCAGAGTATTAGGTGAAAAGAACTATACTCCGGGGTATTCAGGAAATATCTCTGCCAGAATAGATAATAATATTTTGATAACCGTATCAGGTTCTGCAAACGGTCATCTAAAAGATGGCGATTTCGCACTTATGGATTTTCAAGGGAACTCTTTAATCCCAAACAAAAGACCATCTAGCGAAAAGAAATTGCATATAGAATTTTATAACCAAAGACCTGATATTAATTTTATTATTCATGTACATTCACCATATTTGAGTGCTTTTGCATCGGCAAGAAAAGATTTGTTAGCACCGATTATGGCTGAAAATGTATATTACTTCAAAGGTATTCCACTTGCAGAATACGGACTACCTTCATCAGAAGTTTTGGTTGATAATACTGCTAAATTCTTCAAAGAATATGATTGTATCTTAATGGCAAATCATGGAGTAATTATCGGCAGTAAAACATTAAAAGATGCTTACCTAAAACTTGAACTTGCAGAACAGTATGCACAAGTAGTGCTTAACACTTATCTTTTAGGAGGTCCGAAGCCACTATCTACCAAAGAAGCTCAAGACATATTAGCGCTTAGAGATTTAAAATAAACGTTTTCTGATAACAGCATTACTACCCTGACAGGAAACAAATAACATGTTTCCACCAACATGTACAGCATAAGGTTTTGGCGCATTTTGAATAAACACCTCTGCATTACCGTTTTTTGAGATTTTTAAAACATTATTAGCATTATAATTTGCTATATACATATTTCCCAAGGAATCATTTGCAATAGCGATAGGACCTTTTAAGATAGAATTCTTAAAAAATATCATACGCTTATTATCAGGTGTAACTTTTATAATTGCATTATCAGAGAAGCTCGCAATATAAACATTACCGTCTGAATCTGTAGATATTCCAGTAGGGCTTGAAATATTCAAATACATACTGCTTGTTTGTGGGATTTTTGATTTTACTTTACCTGCAGGTGCAGTTTTGGCAAGGTTATATTTCATCATCAATTCCTTGCCTTGGATATAAAATTCACTGGAAGCAGGTATTAGTGCTAAATACTCGCTTGCCGTCCTTCTATCGCCGAGTTTAACTGCGATTTGCGCAATTTTATATGCGGCTTCATAATCGTCCTGTTTTCTTGAGATAATTTGTTTCAATACATATATCGCTTCATCACCTTGGTTCAAATAATCAAGAATTGAGCCTAAGTTATAATATGCATCAATAAAATCAGGATAAAGACGAATCGCTGTTCTCAAGCAGGCTATAGCGTCCTCATATTTACCCAGTTTATACATATCAAGCGCATTATTATATTCAAGTTTTGCATCAATAGGAATAGCTGCTTCCTCTGATTTTGCGAAAGCATTTGAGGAAAGCAGCAATATACCTAAAAATACTATTAAAAGTCTTTTCTTCATAAATTTATTAGCAACTTAATTCTTTTAAAAGTTTTTCATTTTTTTGAGCGAATTTTTTACCTCTTGAATTAATAGCTATAGTTAAAATTTCTGCTAAATCAATAGGTTGTAATTCTTTGAAATTATTTGGTAATCTTAAAGACCAATTTTCATCACCGGACGTTCCAGGTCTGTTATATACATCTTTAACATTGAAATAATCGGTAAAGAAAATTTGAATATTTTTAGCTTTTGATGCGAACATTTCAGCTAATTTTATTTTCCTTAAGAATTCTGCATCATTTGTCAAACGAACAATGATATCATCTTTGTTTCCGTCAAAATCAGCAAACATATCTTCTACCAAATTTTTGGCATGTAAATAACCTTCATGTGTATGAATCATAGAATCTGCCCACATAGCGATTGGTTCGTTGTCGTGAGTACCAACCATTGCCCAACAATCTCTGTCGATATTTTTACATCTGTATGGGTGATCTTCTCTTTCAGGTTTTACAAACTGAGTTAAGCGCATACCTTGAAGTTTGTATTCTTTCATTACAGCATCTACAGGATTTGTCAAAGTTCCTAAATCTTCACACACGATAGAATCTTTATCCTGACCACATTCTTTAGCAGCTGCAATTACGATATCTTCAATTAACTTACCATATTGTTTAATTTGCTTTTTATTAAGAGTTTTTACTCGTTTTTCTTTATCCGGTTCTAGTGATTGGTCTAAATCTTCTATTGTAGGAATTGCATATTTAGCAAGTTCAGGGTGTTCAGGAGATGAGAACAATCTGCTTGCACCTTGTTCTACTAAAGGTTTTTTACCAGCTTTATAAACCCAAGGGTCAATCAAACCTACAATATGGTCAATTCTAACACCCCCAGGATTTTCTTCAAACATTTTTTTGAATAGGTTCTTCATTAGCTTTCCACCTTCTCCCAAAGAACCGTCCTCATTGTATAGTTTTTCAGGATCCATTACAGGGAAGCCCCATGCCTGACCATCTTTTGAGAAATAATCAGGAGGACAACCAAGTAACCAACCATCTAAGAATAAAGACTGGTATGCCCAGCTATCTCTATCAGAGAAAGCAACTTGTCTGTCTGCAATCATTTTTATGCCGTGTTTAAGAGCATATTTCTTTGTTTCTTCAATTTGTTTGTATAAAACAAATTGGCAGAATTTATAGAAATCAATCTCATCAGCGTATTTTTCTTGAATTTCAGAAATTCTTTTTTCTGCGTTTGCTTTATCTTCAGGAGTTTTTGGATTCAAAAGATTTTTATCCAATTCAGACTTCCAAATAGGCCAATAATCATTCCCGTTTTCAATAGACAAAGCTTCATATAATGAGTCATTAAATAACCAAAAATCATTTTTTGATTTATATTTTTCAAAATCTTTTTGGAATTTCTTTTCTTTTTTAAAGTTATTCCATGCTTCTTTTAGAGCTTCATTTTGAGCTTTTGTAATATAAGAATAAGCTGTTTTATTAACATCTTTATTTGGATTACCTTCCACAACCTTGTTAAAAGTTTCAACAGATAGAATGTTGTTCCATTCTTTTGTTGTTAATTGTTTTAGGTCAATAAACAAAGGATTACCCGAGAAAATAGTACCAGTATAAGGTGAAGAATCACTGCTTTTTGTTTTACCTGCAGGTCCAAGTTGGATAGCATCAAACAAACCATCAGCATAATCAATAACAGCTTTACCAGCATTAGAATTTACTGTTCCGAAACCTGTGTTTTCACCGTCCATAGCAGGGAAACTGCTTCCATGCATAATTAGGACAAAATTATCCTTATCAAGAGCTTTCAAGGCTTTTCTGATAGTCTTTTTTTTCTTTTTAAGTTCATCATATTTACAGAACATATTTTCTAACTCCTTTTCTAAATTAAACGAATACTTTAATAAAGTATCATTTATATAAAAATTTTTCAATAGTTATATATTTATGCTACTATTTTATAGAGGGTTGGATTATGAGAATAGAAGCGAGAAATTTAATAAAAGTTTATGGTGACAGAAGCGTTGTAAACGATGTTACCTTTGATATAAATAAGGGTGAAGTAGTTTGTCTTTTAGGGCCTAACGGTGCGGGGAAAACTACAACATTTTATATGGTTGTAGGTTTGGTTAAACCATACAAAGGACATATATTTTTAGATGACGAAGATATTTCGAATTGGCCAATGAACTTAAGAGCAAAAGCTGGGATTGGGTATTTACCACAAGAAACTTCTATTTTCAGAAAACTTAATGTAGAAGATAATATCAAACTTGTTCTTGAAATGAATGACAAATTGACAGTTGATGAGAAAAGAAAGAAGCTTGAAGAACTGTTAGTCGAGTTTGGGGTTAAAAAACTTAGAAAAGCACCATCTATAGCTTTATCAGGGGGTGAAAGACGTAGGGTAGAAATTGCAAGAGCTTTGGCTGCAAGTCCTGACTTCATGTTGCTTGATGAACCTTTTGCCGGTATTGACCCTATTGCTATCGGAGAGATTAAGGACAATATTAGAAAGATTTCAGAAGATAAAGGGCTTGGTGTACTTATTACAGACCACAACCCTAAAGCAACATTGTCTATTACAGATAGAGCATATGTAATTTTTGACGGTAAAATTAAAATTCAAGGTCGAAGCGTTGATGTTGCTAACGACCCTGTTGCAAAAGAATTCTATTTAGGAAAGGATTTTCAACTGTAATGAAAATCACTATTTACGACAAATATATATTCAAACAAGTAGCAATTACAACATTTGTTGCAATTTTATTGTTTACTGTTGTTTGGATTGCGCCTGAAATGCTTTTGAACACCATAAAAAAAATTCTTGCAGGAGAATACACTCTAAAAATGGGTGTTGCTTATCTTACTTATCAATTACCGTTAATTTTGGGTAAAGCCTTTCCTGTAGGTCTTTTGTTAGGTTCTTTGTTTACATTTGATAAACTTAGTAAAGATTCAGAATTGACTATTTTTAGAGCTGTCGGATTATCTTTTAAAAGAATTGTAACACCTGTTATGTTTTTAAGTTTGATTGTAACGATTCTATGTTTTGTAACTTATGACAAATTGATTCCGTATTCTCAACAAGCGTTATTAAAAATGCAATGTGGAAATCCAGTTTCTCAATATATTTATACAGAAAAAGACAGTCAAGACAGACCTGTAAAGGCTGTTATTCTCGTTATGACAATTATGTTATGGACAATGTAATTGTTTTAGATTTTTCTAAAAAAATATATGATGATGTTCATGGAATCGCACAGATATATGTCGCAGAACAAGGATTTAGAGAACCTAACAAATGGGTTCTAAAAGATATATTAGTTTATAATATTACCCAAGAAGGTATATTCAAACAAATTGCTCATAAAGATACTATGGATATAATGCAAGGACCTATTGCAGAAGATATCTCTTTCCTTATGGAATACTCTAATAAAAAAGATAGAGAAATCACTAATGCAAACCTAAAGCATTATGTTGATTTGTTAAAGGAGCAAAAAATGGAAGAACCGTATAGATTAATGCTTAACAAGTATTATCAAAGATTTTTCCACCCGTTTGTTTGTATTTTGCTTGCAGCTATGGGCTGTTTGCTTGGATTCAGCAAACCTAGAGAACAAAGATTAATCGGGTTTACGATTGCGATTGGTGCAATATTTTTATACTATATAACATTGCCATTCTTTGATTTGCTTGCAGAAAAAGGAGTAATATTACCTATTATTGCAGCAGCATTTCCTCCTGTGACCTTCTTATTAGCATGTATTGCATTTTACAAATCTAAGGATATTTAGTTTATGAAAAAAATTATATTTTTATTTTTACTAATGATATTCTCGCAAACTTTGTGTTTGGCAACTGAAAAATATTCTATAGAATTTAACAGTGGAGTTTATCACATTGTTATACCTTACACTCCACATTCAAATCACATTAAATTTTTATTATCAGAAAACTTGATTACGAACCAAGCGTTTCATAAACATTCAGGAGCAGAATTTACAATAAACACCGGCTTTTTTGACCCTAAGAACGAAAAGACAATCTCTTTTATATACACCGACGGAATACTCGTAGAATCCCCTTTATTTAATGAAAACTTGATTAACAACCCTTATTTAATGATGAACTGGGATAAAATCGCAAATAGACCTGAATTCAGAGTTCTTAAAGTTGATGATAAATATGTATATGATATAGCAAACCACGAAACACCTTACGAAGGTGAGCTTTTAACCTCTGCTCAAGGTGGGCCGATGCTGCTTCCGACAATGAATTTAGAAAAAGAATTCTTTATTGTAAAAGAGGATAATAAAGTTGTTAGAGAATCTGCTTCAGTACTACATAAATGTGCTAGAACTTTGATAGGTTTAAAAGGACAAGAAATACATATTTTTATCGTAACGGATAAAAATCCAATGACGATAGATGAGGCAAGAGATTTGTGTGTCATTTCTGGACTTGATAAGGCAATGGCTTTTGATGGTGGCAGTTCAACATCATTTGATTATAAAAATAAAATTCATATTGTATCAACAGGAATTAAGGGTGATGATACAGGAAGAAAATTGAAATCTTTTATGATTTTTCGTTAATACATCTTTACATAATAGCAAAAAAATATTTTTACCATTTTTTACTATTGCGTTATGCTAACGATTAATAATTTTATACCCAAAATAAATATACCAAACATTGCACAATCTAACTATCGTCAGTCTGTGCAATTTGACAAAAATCGTTATCCAAATCTAGCACCTTTGAAATATGATACTGTATCTTTTGGACAAACAGAAAAAACTGCTGGTGATGAACGATTTGGAATCTCCTTTAAAGAAGCCGAAAAAATACATAATGATGCTAATGAATCTGGTAAATATTTAAAATTTAAATTGAATAAAATATTCAAAGATATGATAATTAGTGACAAAAATCCTAATGGCATAATGCATGAACCTGTATGTAGAATAAAATCACCAAAATCAATACGAGAAAAATCTGCAACAAGAAGATGGATAAATTCAGATGAAGTAAAATCTCATATGACAGATATTGTTGGAGCAAGAATAATTTTAAAAAATTCTTCTATAGAAAATGTAGATAAAGTTATTGCTAGAATTACAAAAGCAGAACAAAATAATGATTTACAAATAATAGAAATAGAAAATTATAGACCAGAGCCAGAGATTGATAGAGAAGGAAATATTACACATTCTTACGCTTATTCATCACCAAATGCATTAAGGAAACTTAAAGCAGAAATTGATAAAAAAGGTACAATGATTTCAAAACGTGATGAAGATATTCCAAGTGGATATATGGCAATACATTTGTTAACAAAACTTCCAAATGGATTTACTGGTGAAATTCAAATTATGGGTTCCGATGTAGCAGAATTAAAAGAAATTGAAGATTTGTGCTATAAAATAAAAAGTGGAAAATCTGTTGACAAAAAATTTGCAAGTGTAGAAAAAACATTACAACCATTAAAGAATAGTGATGATACTATTTTAAGAAGAGAATTTAATAACTATACTCGTAATGCATATAAATATCAAAGAGATAAAGAACCATTACCTGCAGGCGAAAATGTTCATAGACCATTTTTAGCAATTCCTGATTATTTACCTTCAAAACTTGATTTTAATAACATTTATGATGAAGTAGCAAAATGTGAAAAAGATGATAATATTGAAGAATAAATAAAGGTGACATCTTTGTTCGTTTTAGGTACAATTTAATTTGTACAATTAAGAAAGGAAATGTTATGGCAAAAGAAGAAAAAGAGCTTGCTATTATTGAGAGAAGTGAGACTGAACATTTAAAGATTTCTATTAGTGAATTTAATGGTAAAAGTTATCTCAATATGAGAATATTTTTTACGACTGATGGTGGAGAAACTTGGATACCTACAAAGAAGGGTGTTACTTTCACTCCTGACCAAATAGAAACTCTTAGAGATGCCGTTGATGAAGCTATGAAAGAGTTTATGGCAGAAGAATAATGAATTACGCACTTGTCCTAGTAAATATTAAAGGATTAGGTGTTAAGACTTTTAGTTATTTAATACCCGATGATATAAAAGACAAGATAAAAATCGGTCAAGCCGTATTAGTTCCGTTTGGACGTCAAGGTCTTGTTAATGCTTTTGTTGTCGGGTTTTCTGATTATTTAGATGCAAGTATTAAAGCAAAAAAAATCAACAGAATACTTGATGAAACACCTCTTTTTTCATTGAAATATTTAAAGCTACTTGAATGGGTTGCGAATTATTACTGTTGCGATTTTGTAACTGTTTTAAACATGGCAATCCCTATGAAATTAATAGATAAGAATGCAAAAACAGAATTTTCTGTTGAGTATATAAAATCAGAAGGTGCAACAAAAAGACAACTTGAAATATTAGCCAAATTACAACAAACAGGCAAATTCCCTCTTATTGATTTTGAAAGAGTTGCCAAAACAACACGTGCAACTATGAAAAAGTTGGAAACACTTGGTTGTGTAAAAATAACAACAGATGAGATATATAGAAATCCTCTTTCTATATTTTCTGATATAAAACAAGAGCCTTTATCAAGACTTTCAGAAGTACAAGAGGAAGCATATCAGAATATTAAAGCAAAATTAAAATCTCAAAAACCTATTTTGCTCCATGGGATTACGGCTTCAGGAAAAACAGAGGTTTATTTTAAACTTATTGATGATGTTATAAAACAAGGGAAAAATGTTTTATTCCTTGCTCCTGAAATTGCTCTCGCTTCACAATTAACCAAGCGATTAGCTCGCAAATTCGGAGTACATGATGTTGCTATTTGGCATAGCAGTATTTCTGACGGCGAAAAGTATGATGTTTGGAAAAGACTATACAATAATGAGATAAAAATTTTAGCAGGCGCACGCTCGGCTGTATTTGCGCCATTACAAAATATAGGATTGATTATTATAGACGAAGAACATGAATCAGCTTACAAACAATCAAATCCGGCACCAAGATATGATGCTAGAACTATCGCAAAAAAGCTTTCGCAATATTATCAAGCACCATTAATTCTTGGTTCTGCAACTCCTGATATTTCAAATTATTATTATGCAACAAATAATAATAACTTGTTCCAAATGCTAAAACGGTATAATAATGCACCTATGGCAAAAATAAAAGTTATTAATATGCAAGAATACGGACGTGCGGCTTACAAATCTATAATCTCGAAGCCTTTGCAAACAGAGATTACGGAGACATTGAACAATAACAAACAAGTTATTTTATTGATTAATAGACGAGGATTTTCTACATATTCACAATGTAAAGCGTGTGGGCATGTAATTGAATGTCCTAATTGTGCAATACCTATGATATGGCACGCTTCTGATAAAAAATTAAAATGTCATTACTGTGGACAAGAATCATCTTTTCCTGATGAATGTCCGAATTGTGGCTCTGACGCTATTAAAAATTCCGGCATGGGGACACAAAAAATTGAAATGCTTGTAAAAGAATTGTATCCTAATGCTAATATCGAAAGAATTGATAGCGACATCTTGACTAGAAAAAATGCTCATATTGAGGTTCTTAACCGTTTTCAAAAGGGTGAAATAGATATCCTTGTCGGAACTCAAATGATTGCTAAAGGATTAGATAATCCTAATGTTACACTTGTAGGTGTTATTAGTGCTGATGCAAGTTTTAATCTTCCGGATTTTAGAGCTGCAGAACGAGGATTCCAATTACTGACACAAGTCGCAGGTCGTGCAGGCAGAGGAGAATATAAAGGCGATGTTATATTCCAAACCTACAACCCTGATTTCTATGCCTTGGAAAGTGCTAAAGAACAAAACTATGAAAAGTTTTATAATACAGAGATAGCTGCGAGGGAAGAATTTGATTATCCTCCATTTAGTCAGATAATACGAGTTATTTTTTCTTGTGAAAATAATTTTAGAGCTGAAAAATCTGCGATGGAAATTGCCATGAGGCTAAATACAATGACAGATAAATTTGGTTTCTCTGAGTATTTATCAGTGTTAGGGCCTTCTCCTTGTGTTATAGAAAGATTAAATGGTTTATATAGATTCCAAATTATTATTAAAAACAAATTACATGAAAAAGGGCATTCATTTGTTTCTAAATTCTTTGATAAGATAACAATGCCAAAAGATATTAGACTTGCTATTGATGTTGACCCTATTGATATATTATAAAAACGAGCCTTGATAATATCAAGACTCGCTTTAGTTAAACTTCCTTTAATAAAATTAATCCAATGGTGGAGGTGGAGGACAAGGACGTTTTCCTGGTTTGTGATGTTTTTGGAAATCACGTCTTGATTCCATTTTAATTTTATCTAAAGTTTTCTTTTGTTTTGTTGTAAGAATAGATTCAAAATCCTTCATGTTTTTGATTTGGATTTCATGGATTTGACGCTTTAATGAACCAATTTCTTCATTTAATTTGTCAATCATTTCAATCTGTTCTTTTTTATTAATTGTGCTTGTCATTAACGCACGTTTTTGTTCTTGTTTAGATTTTAGCTTTTCAAACAAAGGCTTAATTTGTTTATGAGCCGCCATTCTTAACTCTCTTGCTTTAACTTTTTGAGCATCTGTAAGTTTTAACTTTTTATCTAAATCCATTTTGGGAGGTGCAGGTTTATGCATTCCTGGAGGTGGTGGAGGACAATCCCCCTGAGGAGGTCCCATAGGCGGTTCTCCTGCACAAGCGATAGAAGCTGTAAGCATCATTAAACTTGCTGTTAATAATAATTTTTTCATACTTATTATCCTTTCTTTTGCGTTATCAAATTTATAACAAATCCGATAACTCCTCTGCTAGTATTTGTTTGGCATTATATAATCTAGATTTTACAGTACCGATTGGAATATCTAATTTTTTTGAAATTTCATCATAAGATAAACCATTTATTTCATACATTATGATAATTTCTTTAAATTTGGGTTTTAAACTATTTATCGCATTAATAATTCTTTTTTTTCTAAATTTGTTTATAGTTTTTTGTTCAGGATTCTCCTTTTTATCTTTTTATTTGTTTAGAGGTTTTTCATCTGAAGAAGAAT